>NZ_JANQCJ010000240.1:0-1355 GCF_024723355.1 Micrococcus sp. HG099
CGGCGCAGCCGCACGCTGCGGCTCGAGGCGACGGCGCCCGCGCTGAGCCCGGCGAGCGTGGCCGAGAGGCCGGCGACCTCGGCGCGGGCCGCGGGGTCGGCGGCCTCGAACTGGCGGACCATCGCGAGGTGGCCGTCGAAGTCGTGGGTGGCCGCGAGGTCCTCGCCCACGGCGTCCGGGCCCGCGGTGCGGAAGCCGCCGGCCGGCGCCGCTCCGGGCTCCTCCCCCGGTGCCGGGGGCGGCCCCCAGCCCTGCCCGCCCGGGTGGAAGACCACCTCGGCCCGGTGCCGGGAGGCGGGCACGGGCGCGCCGTCGACGGCCGTGGCCAGGTCCGCGTCCGAGGAGAACTCGAGCACGGCGGCACCGCCTGTCCGCGCGGCGTTGCCCGAGGGGGCCGCCACCGTCACCACCCCGGCCACGGGGTAGGCGGCCGTGAACCCGGCGTCCCCGGCCAGGTTCACCGCGTGGACGCCGCCCTGGGAGTAGCCGGCGAGCACCAGGGGCGCGCCGTGCGGGACGCCCGCGGCCTCGAGCGCGGCCCGCACCGCGGGGGCCGTGGCGGCGGAGTCGGCGGTGAGGGCATCCGCGAGCCCGGAGGCGTCCCACGGGTTCCGCGAGGCGTGGTCCGGCGCGAACCCGCCCTGGGTCCCCGGCAGCCCCACCACCCAGGCCGGGCCGCCACGCTCCCGCTCGACCCGCGTGACCGTCAGCTCCCCCTCGACGCCGCCGCGCGGGATCAACCCCAGCAGGTCCGCGGCCGAGCCGTCCAGGCGCGCCGGCGCGTCCGGGCGGTCCTCGGGCGGTCCGGCCACGGCGACCTCCCGGTCCGCGGCGATGCCCAGCGCCCGCGCGACCGCCCCCACGGCCGTCCAGGCCTCGTCCGGGGAGACCCGCAGCAGCTCGGTGCCCTCGGATGCCTCCTCCACCAGCCGCGAGGCCCCCCGCGAGACGGGTCTCTTCAGCGTCTTCCGCTGCCACCAGGACAGCTTCTTCAGGTCGATGCGCGCCAGGGCGGCCAGCGCGGGGAACCCCGCCGCCGTGAGCACGGCGGAGGCCACGGCCTCCGGCACGGCCTGCACGGCGGCCTCGCCGAGCCGCTCCGCCTCCCGCGTGGTGAGACCGTCGCGGCCGCGACGCCACGGCTCCAGGGACAGTGCACCCAGACCCACGTCCTCGGCCGCAACGATGCCGGCGGCGGCCCGCTCGGCCTCCTCGTAGCGGACGGCGGCTGCCCGCAGGTCGCGGTCCATCCGGGCGCAGCGGTCCGAGAGGGCCCGCACCCGCTCGAGCCCCTCCCACAGCCGGGCCTGCAGCACGGCCGCGGCGGGGCTCACCCGCGGGGCGCGCACCAGGCC
>NZ_JANQCJ010000241.1:0-1338 GCF_024723355.1 Micrococcus sp. HG099
GCGTTGGACCGGCGGGTGCGCACCGGCGCGCCCCCCCGCCCCCCCCGGGGCCCCCCCGCCGCGCCCGCGCGCTGTTCCCGGACGTGCCGGCGCAGCGGCTCTGGCTCGCCTCCACCGACGCGGACAGCCGCGTGCCCGCGGACTGGCTCCTGGCCCAGACCACGGCCGCCGGGCCGGACGGGGCGCTCGTGCTCGGCACCGTGGACGTCCGCGAGGGGGCGCTGCGGAGCGCCTGGGTGCGGGACTACCGGCACGAGGAGGGCCACCCGCACGTGCACGGCGCGAATCTGGGCCTGCCGTGGTCCCTGTACGAGGCCGCCGGCGGGTTCCCGCCTGTGGCCGAGCACGAGGACGTGCGCCTCGTGGGGGCCGGGCGCGCCCCGCCGCGCCTCGCCCTGGACGAGGGCCGCGAGCGCCAGCGGCAGGAGGATCAGCAGCACGAGGGCGCGGACGAACGGGCCGACGTCCACCGCGGCGACGGCCGCCGGGCCGGCGAACGCGCGCAGCAGCACGGGCAGCAGGAGCAGCTGGAGGAGCATCAGCAGCGGGGCCGCGGCGAGCAGCCGCTCCGCCGCCCCGCCCGCCAGTCCGGTGAAGGCGATGACGTAGTCCACGCAGGGGGCCAGCAGCACGAGCAGCACGCCCACGAGCAGGGCGTCGTCGTGGGCCGCGAACCGGCTGAGCCCGAACACCACGGCCGGAACCACGGCGAAGTTCAGGACCAGCAGCGCGGCGAGGAAGCGCACGTCGCGCAGGGCGGCGCCGAGGGCCGCGAACGGCACCGCGAGGAACGTGGCCAGCAGGAGCAGCCCCAGGACCGGCTCCACGAGCACCGCCAGCCGCCCGGCCCCCGGGACGGCCCACCCGACGACGGCGCCCGCGGCGATCCCGGCCGCGTACAGCGCCGCCTGGTGCCGCTCCATCCAGGCCACCATCGCCGCACGGCGGGACTGCGCGCTCTCCATGCGCCCAGCGTACGGAGCCGGTGATCGGGGCCCGGACGCGCTCGCGCACCGCGCGCCCTACTCTGGTCCCCATGCCCGCCGCGCCCGCCCCGCCCGAGGACGTCCCCCTCCCTCCCGAGGACGCCCCCACCCCGCTGCACGTCGCCGTGCGGGCGCTCGACGCCGCCGCCCTCGCGGCGGCCGGGCACACGGCCGCCACCGCGGTGGCCGCCGTCTACGCCCACGCCGTGCAGCGCGGGGCGGCCTCCTTCTGGCTGGACTCCGCCCTGCCGGACCCGGCCGAGGCCCGCTGGTCCGTGGCGGGCGACGGCCTGGACGTGCTCGGCGGGGGGCCTGTCTCTTCTACACCTCTGGCGCTGCCGCCCGTCCTACG
>NZ_JANQCJ010000242.1:0-1337 GCF_024723355.1 Micrococcus sp. HG099
CCCTGGGCCTGGCCGCCGTCGCCCTGGTGGCGCTGAGCGCGTGCGCGCGCACCGAGCCCGCGCCGGAGCCCGCCCCGTCCACGGCGTCGGCCACCGCGCTGCCGCCCATGGACATGGCGCCCTTCACCGTGGACGTGCCCTCCCTGGACCTGGACCGGGTGCCGGGCGCGAGCATCGCCGTCCTCGAGGGCACGGACCCGGACCACCGCGGCGCGTGGCTGCAGGTGCCGGAGGCGCCCGCCTGGACGGAGTCCATGGCCGGCTCCGTGCGCGGCCAGATCGACGCCTACCGCCGGGACACGGACCGCGGGGCGGACCCCCGCCTGGAGGTGCAGCCCCGGCTCGCCGTGGTGGGCGAGGACATCGCCGCGGCCCGCCTGCTCTCCACGGAGACCCGGGGCACGGACTCCGTCTCCAGCTCGCACGTGGTCTGGTACTCGGCCCGCGAGGACCGGGTGCTCGAGACCCGGGACCTCTTCACGGACGAGGGCTGGGACGCGTTCCGCACCGAGGTCCGCCAGCGCATGAAGAACGACCCGGACGTGGTCCGCGAGCGCCTCGCCTCGGCCGTGGACTCCCCGGAGCTGGTGGAGAACCGCCGCATCTGGGACGCCGTGGTGCTGCTGCCGGACGGCAGCGTGATGCTGGAGGCGGACCAGGCTTCCATGGCCCCGGCCGCCGCCGGCGTCCTCACCGTGCGCATCCCGCGGGACACGGCCGCCCCGTGGCTCTCAGACCTCGGCGACGCCGCCACGGACGCCGCGCGGACGCCCGCGGACCTGCGCCTGCCGGACCGCTCCACGCCGTCCCCGTCGACGTCGGCCCCCGAACCGGCCGAGTCCTCGTGGACCCCGGAGGCGACCGGCGCCCCGGTCCCGCCGCGCGTGCCGGTGCCGGACCCCACGACGACGGCCCCGTCCGTCGACCCGGGCGGGGACCGCGACCCGTCCACCTCCTCGGCCCCGCCCTCCTCCCGCCCGGGGACCACGGCGCCGGCCCCGTCGCCGGACCCCAGCACCCCGGACCCCACCACCTCCGCGCCGACCGCCCCGGAGCCCGACCCCTCGACGACGACGGCGCCCCCGCGCCCGGCGCCGACCAGCCCGACGCCCACGCCGACGCCGACCCCGTCGACTCCCACGCCGACGCCGACGCCCACGACGCCCACCCCGACCCCGACCGAGACGGGGACCACGGCCCCGCCGACCGACCCGGAGCCGGAGCCCGAGCCGGAGCCGACGACGCCGCAGCCGAGCGCCACGAGCGCCTCCGGCCCCGGGACCCCGGGTGCGCCGGGCCGGCCGTCCGACCCCGGGGTGCCCGGGCCGCCCTCCGAC
>NZ_JANQCJ010000243.1:0-1330 GCF_024723355.1 Micrococcus sp. HG099
GTCCGTGAGGACGGCCGCGGTGCGCCGGGGCCGGTTCTCCGGCACGGGGCTCTCGCCCAGGAGCACCGCCGCGCGGCGGCGCGTGGAGTTGCGGGTGACCACGGGGATGCGGTCCGTCTTCACGGCGTTGGAGGCGGCGCCCACGAGCAGGTGGGGCCGCGCGTCGAGGTCCTCGCGCAGCAGGCGCCCGGAGACCGGGCCGACCTCCGCGGGGCGGGCCGCGGCGAGGGCCTGCTCGGAGAGGTGGACCTCGGGGATCGGGGCCAGCTCCTCCTCCGTGCCCTCGGCGATCTCGAAGACCACGATCGTCACGTTGTCCGGGGCGCCGCCCTTGAGGGTCATGTCCACGAGGTGGTCCACCACGGCGTTGAGCGACTCCGTGTCCCGCAGCGCCTCGTGGATGCGCTCCGGGGAGACCACGTCCGTGAGCCCGTCCGAGCACAGCAGCCAACGCTCCCCGGGCGCCACGGGCACCTCGAACACGTCCAGCTCGGGGGAGGCGTCCACGTCGCCCAGCACGCGCATGAGCACGTTCTTGTTGGGGTGGAACGGGGCTTCGCCGGCCTCGAGCCGGCCCTCGTCCACGAGCTTCTGCACGAACGTGTGGTCCCGGGTGACCTGCGTGAACTCGCCGTCCGCGAGCCGGTAGGCCCGCGAGTCGCCGATGTGCGCCACGTGCAGGGTGGTGCCGGCCAGCAGGCATGCCGTGCACGTGGTGCCCATGCCCGCGAGCTTGGGGTTGGCGTGCACCAGCTCGTTGAGGATCAGGTTGGCGTTCTGGATCTCGTCCGGCAGCACGGTGGCCGGGTCCTCGTAGCCCACCGCGTCCAGCGGGGCCAGGTCCAGCACCGTGGAGGCGCTGGCCACGTCCCCGCCGACGTGCCCGCCCATGCCGTCCGCGAGCACGGCCAGGTGGCGCCCCACATAGGCCGAGTCGTCGTTCTTGGCGCGGACTCGGCCCACGTCGGAGCGGGCGGCGTAGCGGAGGACCAGGGACATGCTCAGGCCTCGAGCTCCATGACCGTCTTGCCGATCCGGATGGCGGTGCCGGGGCCCACGGGCAGGGCGCGCGCGACGGGGTCGCCGTCCACGTAGGTGCCGTTGGTGGAGCCCAGGTCCTCGAGGAACCAGCGGGTGCCCTGCGGGAACAGGCGGGCATGGCGGCCGGAGGCGTAGTCGTCCACGAGCACGAGGTCGGCGTCCTGGGCGCGGCCCATCAGCAGGGGGCGGCCCTCCAGGGCGATGGTCTGCCCGGCCTTCGGACCCTCGACCACGCGCAACGTCCGGGCCAGCCGGGGCGCCGGCGTCGTGGGCGCGACCGGGGCGGGGG
>NZ_JANQCJ010000244.1:0-1319 GCF_024723355.1 Micrococcus sp. HG099
GGGCCGGGCCGCTCATGCGGCCGCTCCGGCCCGGGCGAGGGCCTCGCGCACCCACGGCGCGGTGCGCACGGCGTCCAGGCCGGCCAGGTCGAACCAGCGGGCGTCCGTGGAGGAGCCGCCGACCTCGGGGCGCAGCACGCCGCCGGTGATGCGGGCCGTGTAGAGGACCTGCACGGTCAGCAGCGGCAGGGCCTCGCCGCGCAGGCGCCGCTCGGCCGGGATCACGCCGGTGGTGACGCCGAGCAGCCCGGTGAGCTCGGCGGTGTGGCCGGTCTCCTCCCACACCTCGCGCCGGCAGGCCTCCTCGGGGCTCTCCCCCAGCTCGATCCCGCCGCCGGGCAGCGTCCACACGAGGTGCTCGGGGCCCTGCCACGAGCTGAGCAGCACGCGGCCGCCGTCGACGATCAGCGCGTAGGCCCCGGCGCGCGTCTGGAAGGGGCCGGCGGGCGCGTCCGCTCGGGCGGGCTCGGCGTCCGGGACGGGGGTGGGGCTCATGGGCGGCAGGCTCCTGGCGGCAGGGGACGGCCCGCGGCGGGAGACGCCCGGGCCCGGCCAGTCTACGAGCACCGCCCACCGCGAACACCCCCGCGCCCGGGCCCCGGGCGTCCTACGCTGGAGGACCACCCGTCCCCGTCCCCCGGAGAGGAGCAGCACCCGTGGACGCCCCGCAGCAGACCCCCGCACCGGCCGACGTCGGCCCCGCGGCCGTGCTCGCGCGCGTGCGCACCCTCCTGGCGGAGGCCCGCACGTCGGGCGCCCCCGAGGGCGCCGTCGACGCCGCCCCCGTGGACCACGACGCCCGGCAGTGGTGGGAGCTCTCGCTGGAGGCGGCGTTGCGGGACGAGCCGCGTGAGTCCGCGCGCTGCGCCGAGTCCGGCCTGGCGGCCCTGGGCCCGGGCGAGGACGGCGTGCGCCTGTCCCTGCTGCGCGCCCTCGCCGTGGCCGCGGACCGGCTCGGCGACGAGACCGGGCTGACGCGGTGGGTCGAGGCCCGCGCCGCGCTGCTGCGCACCCTGGGCCGTCCCCGGCAGGCGGCCCTGGAGACCCAGCTGGGCGCCTCCCTCGTGCGCGAGCCGGACGGCTTCGAGGCGTCCGTGCTGGCCGGCGTCGTGGAGGAGGAGCCGGGCGTGCCGGGCGAGGACCCCGGGGACACCGTGCTGCCCGAGGCGGCGCTGGCCCTGGCGGTCCACCGGGTGCACGCCTCGGACCTGGACGGGGCGCTGGCGGCGGCCCGCCGCGCCGTCGAGTCGCTGCGCGGCCTGCGCGCCGCCGGCGCCGTGCTGCCGGTCGGCTCGTGGTCGAGCGCGCACCTGCTGCTC
>NZ_JANQCJ010000245.1:0-1298 GCF_024723355.1 Micrococcus sp. HG099
GATGTGTATAAGACGCCGCCTCCACGCCGAGCGGACCCGCGCGCACACCGTGCTGCACGCCGAGCGCGCCCTCGCCCAGGCCCGCCTCCTCGAGGACCGGGCCCGGGACGCCGAGCGCCGCGCCGCCGAGGAGGAGGCCCGCCGGCTGCGCGAGCACCAGGACCGCGAGTCCCGCGCCCTGTACCGGGCCGCGCGCGAGCTCGAGGGCCCCGAGGTCATCCCCGCCGCCTCGCAGCGGCCGCTGCTCGCCCGCCCCGAGGAGGGCCTCACGGACGAGGAGCTGTTCGCCCGCGCCCGCCAGGCCCTGCCCGAGTGGCGGCACCGGCAGCGCCTGGCCACGAAGGCGCGGGCCGTCGGGGCGGAGACCGCCGCCGACCGGTCCGCGGGCCCGTCCACCGGCCCCGTGCCGCTGATCCCGGGCTACACCCCGGCGGCGCCGGAGGAGCCGGCCGGCCCGGCCACCGTGCGGGACCGGCGCGGGCAGCTCGTGCTCACCCTGGCGTGGGCGGCGTTCGTGCTCGCCGGCGTCTGGGGGCTGGGGCTGTTCCGGTTCGTGCCGGGCCTGGACGCCCTCGACGCCGGCCCCTACCCCGCCGCGGGCGACGGCCGGCACGGCTCCGGGGCCACCGTCTTCTCCCTCTTCCCGCTGCACCCCGTGATCTGGCCGGTGCTGTGGCTGCTCACCGGGCTCCACGTGGCCCGGCAGTGGGGTCCGGGCCAGGGCGCCGCGCCCCGGCACCGACGCACCCGCGGGCCGATGGCCGGGGCACTGCTCGCCCTGGCGCTGTGGTTCCCGCTGGCCGTCCTCGTGCCCTGGGGGCTGGAGTCCGCGCTGTGGCTCGTCGCCCTCGCCCTCATGCTGGGCGCGGTGCGACGCCTCGGCACCCGCCCGGCCGCCGGACGCCTGACGCGGCTGGCCGAGGACGGGGCGCCCGGCGTCCTGCTGGGCACCCTCCTGGCCGGCGCCCCCACGGCGCTGGCCGCCACGCTCCACGCGTGGGGCGTGCACGTGGGCTGGTTCCCCACCGAGCTTGTCGCCGCCCTCGTCCTGCTCGCCCTGCTGCCCGGGGCGGCGCGCCTGGTGCTGGGCGGACGCGGCCGCATGGGTGTGGCCGTGGGCATGGCCTGGACCCTGCTCTGCCTGGCCCTGCCCCGCCTGCTGCCCAGCCCCCTCGGGGCGCAGCAGAGCGCGTCGGTGGGCCTCGTGGCCGCCTTCGGCGCCCTGCTGCTGCTCACCGTGGTCGGCGTGCGGCGCTCGTGGGCGCGGCAGCTGGAGCGCGACGCCGCCCGGGGGCTGG
>NZ_JANQCJ010000246.1:0-1276 GCF_024723355.1 Micrococcus sp. HG099
GGGCAGGGCGAGCACCTCGGCCTCGGCGGCGTCCTGGCGGACCGCCTCGAGGCGGCGCGGCTCGGCGGCGCCGTCGTCGGGCAGCAGGGCGGTGTCGGGCAGGCCGAGCCGGCGCGCCAGCCCGAGGGCGAGCACGCCGGCGAAGGACGGGGCGCCGCTCACCGGCCGAAGAGGACCTTCGCCTCGTCGTAGCGCGCCACGGGGACCTCCTTGAGGCCCTTGAGTGCGGCGCTCATGGGGATGGAGATGATGTCCGTGCCGTTCGCCGCCACCATCTGCCCCCAGCGCTTCTGGGCGGTCAGGTCCACGGCGCCCATGCCGAACCGCGTGGAGAGCACGCGGTCCGTGGCGGTGGGCGCCCCGCCGCGCTGGATGTGGCCCAGCACGGTGTTGCGGGTCTCGACGCCGGTCATCGCCTCGATCTCCCGGGTCACCCACTCGCCAATGCCGCCGAGGCGGGGCCGGCCCGAGTCCTCGACGCCGGCCTCGGAGAGCGGGTCGTCGTGGCCCTCGGGGATGAAGCCCTCGGCGACCACCACGAGGGGGGAGCGGCCGCGGTCGTGCACCTGCTTGACCCACTCGGCCACCTGCTCCATGGGGGTGCGGACCTCGGGGATCAGGATGGCGTGGGCGCCGGCGGCCATGCCGGAGTGCAGGGCGATCCAGCCGACGTGGCGGCCCATGACCTCGGCGACCATGCAGCGGTGGTGGGACTCGCCGGTGGTGCGCAGGCGGTCCATGGCGTCGGTGGCGATCTGCACGGCCGTGTCGAAGCCGAACGTGTAGTCGGTGCCGCGCAGGTCGTTGTCGATGGTCTTGGGCACACCCACGATCGGCAGGCCGTCGGCGGCGAGGCGGTTGGCGCCGGCGAGGGTGCCCTCGCCGCCGATGGCGATCACGGCGTCCAGGCCGAGCTCGCGCATGTTCCGGAGCATGTTCTCCGGGCCGCCGCCCTCGGTGTCGTAGGGGTGGGTGCGGGAGGTGCCCAGGATGGTGCCGCCGGTGCGGGCCAGGCCGCGCACGCGGGTGCGGGGCAGCTCCTCGACGTCCTTCTCGATCAGGCCGGCCCATCCGTTGCGGATGCCCACCATCTCCATGTCGTACGTCTTGATGCCGTGCAGGACGGCGGAGCGGATGACGGCGTTGAGGCCGGGGCAGTCGCCCCCGGAGGTGAGCATTCCGACGCGCATGGGTGTCCTCTCGAACGGTGTGGACGGGGTTCGGATCCACCCTAGGCGCGGGCGGCGGGCCGCGTCAGGAGACGGCGGACCGCACC
>NZ_JANQCJ010000247.1:0-1262 GCF_024723355.1 Micrococcus sp. HG099
CCCCCGAGGCCCTGCTGGGCGACCCCGACGCCCAGCCGGGCGAGGCCGGGACCGGCCGGGACGACGTCGCCGCCGTGCGCGCCCAGGCGGACGCCCTCTCGGACGAGGGCCTGCGCGTGCTGCTGCTGGCCCGCACCGGCGCGCCCCTGACCGGGGACGCGCTGCCCGCCGGACGCGTCCCGGCCGCCGTCGTGACCTTCCGCGAGAACGTGCGCCCGGACGCCGCCGAGACCCTCGGCTACTTCCACGCGCAGGGCGTGCGCACCGTGGTGATCTCCGGGGACAGCCCCCGCACCGTGGCCGCGGTGGCGCGCGAGGTCGGCATGGACGTGGCCGGCCACGCCCGGGACGGCCGGACCCTGCCCGAGGACCCGGACGCCCTCGCCGACGTGATGGCCGAGCACCACGTGTTCGGCCGCGTCAGCCCGGACCAGAAGAAGGCCATGGTGGAGGCCCTGCAGTCGCGCGGGCACGTGGTGGCCATGACCGGCGACGGCGTGAACGACGCCCTCGCCCTGAAGACCGCGGACCTGGGCATCGCCATGGGCAACGCCGCCCCCGCCACGAAGGCCGTCTCCCGGATGGTGCTGCTGGACGGCCGCTTCGACCGCCTGCCCGCCGTGCTCGGCGAGGGCCGCCAGGTGATCGCGAACATGGAGCGCTTGGCCCACATCTACCTGACGAAGACCACGTACGCCCTGCTGTTCGGCGTGGTGTTCTCCCTGCTGGCCTGGCAGTTCCCGCTGCTGCCCCGGCAGGCGTCCACCGTGGACTTCATCATGATCGGGCTGCCCACGTTCTTCCTCGCCCTGCTGCCGAACCCGCGCCGCTACGTGCCCGGGTTCCTGGGCCGGGCGCTGCGCTTCGCCATCCCCTCCGGCGTGGTGATCCTGCTGTCCATGGTGGCGCTGCAGGTCTACGTGCGCCTGGCCGCCGACCACGTGGACCTCGCCCAGCAGCAGACCGCGTTCATGATCACCCTCACCCTCGTGGGCCTGTGGGTGCTCAGCGTGATGTCCCGGCCGCTGACCCGCCGCGTGGTGCTGCTCGTGCTGGCCATGTACGCGGTGCTGGCCGCCGTCGTGCTGGTGCCCGCCTCCCGCTGGTACCACCAGATGGAGGTGCCGCCCGCGGACGTGCTGGTCGCCGCGCTGGTGATCGCCGCGGTCGGCTGCGTGCTGATCGAGGTGATCCACCAGGTGCACCGCCGCCACGTGGCGCGGGTGCTCGCCGCCGCCGGGGCCTGAGCGGCGCCCCGCCTC
>NZ_JANQCJ010000248.1:0-1226 GCF_024723355.1 Micrococcus sp. HG099
GGCCGAGCCCGCCCCCGCGGCGCGGCCCGAGCCGGCGCGCGAGGAGGCCTCCGTCGCCCGGCGCCGTCGGTCCCGTCGCGCGGTGTCCTCGGACGGCGTGCGCGTGCAGGTCGAGGACGCCTCCGGGGCGGCACGGGGCGGACGCTTCACGGCGACCGCCGCCGAGCCCACGGCCCCCGCCGAGCAGGGCGCCTCGGCGCCCGTGATGCTGGGCGTGGGCGTCAAGGCCGCGGACCTGGCCCGCCGCAGCCGCTGACCGCCTCGTCGTCGCCGCCCGGAGGCCCCTCCGGGCGGCGGCGACGCGCCGGTGGCCGCCCCGTTTGGTCCGGATGCGGGGCACCGAGTATGCTGGACCATCGGTGTTCACCGCCCGCAGGCTCCCGCATGTCCCGGTGAGGGACCGCCGGACCCGGACGCAGTCGCGGTCGAGGTGCGAGGCGAGCAGAACCCGGACTGATCCATTGAAAACGTCGAGAGAAGTGAGTCCCAAGTGGTGTACGCGATTGTCCGCGCTGGCGGCCGCCAGGAGAAGGTTTCCGTCGGAGACCTCGTTACCCTTGACCGCGTTCCCGCTGAGACCGGTGGCTCCGTCGAGCTGCCCGCTCTGATGCTGGTGGACGGGGACAAGGTCACGGCAGGCGCCGACGCCGCCGGCGTGAAGGTGACGGCTGAGGTCGTCTCCCACTCCCGCGGCAAGAAGGTCGTCATCATGAAGTACAAGAACAAGACCGGCTACAAGAAGCGCCAGGGCCACCGCTCTGAGCTCTCCACGGTCAAGATCACCGGGATCGCCTGAGCCGTCCGCGGCATCAGCGAAACCGGGCATCCGAGAGGTTAGGCAACAGCAATGGCACATAAGAAGGCCGGCAGTTCCTCCAAGAACGGCCGCGACTCGAACCCCCAGTACCTCGGCGTCAAGCGCTACGGCGGCGAGGACGTCAACGCCGGCGAGATCATCGTCCGCCAGCGTGGCACCAAGTTCCACCCGGGCCGCAACGTCGGCCGCGGCAAGGACGACACGCTCTTCGCGCTGTCCGCCGGCTCCGTGGCCTTCGGCCAGCGCCGCGGCCGCAAGGTCGTGGACATCGTCCCCGCCGCGGAGTGATCTGACGCTCTCGCGGTCTGCGTGCGGCCCCTCGCCCGGCGAGGAGCACCGCACCACGTGACGCCCCGGCGGGGGCGGGCCCCTGTCTCTTTTATCCATCTGACGCCTCCGACGCTCTTTC
>NZ_JANQCJ010000249.1:0-1215 GCF_024723355.1 Micrococcus sp. HG099
CGGCGGACAGGATCCACCGGCGTAAGATCGTCGGCGGCGTCAGATGGGTATAAGAGACGGGCCCCGCCCCGACCGGCCCGGCGGCGAAGGACCCCGCACCCGCCGCCCCGGCCAGCTCGTCCGAGCCCGCCCCGGCCGCCTCCGACGGCGACGATAGGGTGACCGCGTGAGCGTCCTGCCCGTCCGCACCGTCCCCGATCCCGTGCTGCGCACCCCCGCGCGCCCCGTGCCCGCCGGCATGGACGTGCGCGCCCTCGTGGCGGACATGGTGGAGACCATGCACGCCGTCGGCGGGGTCGGCCTGGCCGCGCCCCAGGTGGGCGTGGGGCTGCGCGTGTTCGTGTTCGACGTCCAGGGGGTCGCCGGGCACGTGGTCAACCCCGTGCTCGAGACGGGGGAGGAGACCGTGCGTGAGCCCGGCGAGGGCTGCCTGTCCGTCCCCGGGCTGCGCTATCACCCGGCCCGCGCCGCCGAGGCCGTCGTCCGCGGCGTGAACGTGGACGGGCATCCGGTGGAGCACCGCGGCACCGGACTGGTCGCCCGCTGCCTGCAGCACGAGACCGACCACCTCGACGGGATCCTCTACGTGGACCGCCTCGACGGCGAGGAGCGTCGCGAGGCCCGTCGCCGCATGCGCGCCGGCGAGGTGGACCGCACCGCCCGTCGCGTGGGCGCCGAGCGGGCCGCCGCCGTCGGCTCCGTGTTCGCCGCACCGGCTGCTCCGCCGACCCCCGCCCGCGCCCCCCGAGGAGGGACCCGATGACCGCGACCACGCCCCTGCGCGTGCTCTACGCCGGCACGCCCGAGACGGCCGTGCCCGTCCTGCGCGCCCTGCTGGACTCGCCCCACGAGGTCGTGGGGGTGCTCACCCGGCCCGACGCGCCGATTGGCCGCCGCCGGGTGCTGACCCCCTCGCCGGTCGCCGTCGTCGCCGAGGAGGCAGGGGTGCCGGTCGTCAAGGCCGACCGGCTGCGCGGGCCCGCCGGCGAGCCCGCGCTCGAGGCCGTGCGCGCCCTGGAGCCGGACGTGGCCGTCGTCGTCGCCTACGGGGCGCTCGTGCCCGCCGAGGCGCTGGCCCTGCCGCGCCACGGATGGCTCAACCTGCACTTCTCCGCCCTGCCCGCCTACCGCGGGGCCGCCCCGGTGCAGCGCGCCGTCATGGCGGGGGAGCCCGAGATCGCCGCGGACGTGTTCCAGCTCGAGGAGGGCCTGGAC
>NZ_JANQCJ010000024.1:0-25134 GCF_024723355.1 Micrococcus sp. HG099
GGCGCACCGGGCCGGGCCGACGTCGTCGTGCCCCCGGCCGACTCCTCCGCGGACGCCACGGGCACGCCGCCGAGCTCGAGGCGACGCTCGAGCGCCTCGATGCGAGCGGCCAGGCCGCGGTGCGTGTCGTCCGAGGCGGGCAGCAGCAACCGCGCCATCAGCAGCTCGAGGTGCAGGCGCGGGCTGGTGGCGCCCACCATATCCGTGAGCGCGAGGTTGGTGACGTCCGCGAGGCGGGAGAGCTCCGCCCGGGAGAGCTGCGCGGCCTGCGCGGAGAGGCGGCGCACCTGGTCCTCCGGCATGCCGTGGAGGATGGCGCCGGCCTCCTCCGGCAGGGCGCGGGCGATCACGAGGTCGCGGAAGCGGTCCAGCAGGTCTTCGACGAAGCGGCGCGGGTCCTGGCCGGACTGCACCACGCGGTCCACCACGCGGAACACCGTGGGGGTGTCGTCCGCGGCGACGGCGTCGATCACGTCGTCCAGCAGGGCCTCCGGGGTGAAGCCGAGCAGGCTCACGGCCAGCTCGTACGAGACCCCGCCGTCCTGCGCGCCGGCGATCAGCTGGTCCAGCACGGAGAGCGTGTCACGCACCGAGCCCGTGCCCGCGCGCACCACCAGCGGCAGCACGCCCTTCTCCAGGGACACGCCCTCCTCGGCGCAGAGCTGCTCGAGGTGGGCGATCAGCGGCTCCGGCGGCACGAGGCGGAACGGGTAGTGGTGCGTGCGGGAGCGGATGGTCCCGATGACCTTCTCCGGCTCCGTGGTGGCGAAGATGAACTTGAGGTGCTCCGGCGGCTCCTCCACGATCTTCAGCAGCGCGTTGAATCCCGCGGCCGTGACCATGTGGGCCTCGTCGATGATGAGGATCTTGTAGCGGTCCCGCACCGGCGCGAACGTGGCGCGCTCGCGCAGCCCGCGCGCGTCCTCCACGCCGCCGTGCGAGGCGGCGTCGATCTCCAGCACGTCCAGCGAGCCCGGCCCGCCCGTGGCCAGGTCCCGGCACGAGTCGCACTCCCCGCACGGCGTGGGCGTGGGGCCCTGCGCGCAGTTGAGGCAGCGGGCGAGGATGCGGGCGGAGGTGGTCTTGCCGCAGCCGCGCGGGCCGGAGAAGAGGTAGGCGTGGTTCACCCGGTCCTTCGCCAGCGCGGTGCGCAGCGGGACCGTGACGTGGTCCTGCCCGATGACCTCTTCGAACCGGTCCGGGCGATAGCGGCGATACAGGGCGGTGCTCACCCGCCTCACCCTATCCGCCCGGCGGACACGACAAGGGGGTCCGGTGGACGGGCCGGGCGTCCGGGCGGCGTCGGCCGGTCCCCGCCCGGGTCTGCGTCAGCCGCCGGTGAGGCCCCGGTCAGGCGCCGGCGAACGCGGCCGGGTCGAACACCCACGGCTCCCGCGGCAGGGACCCGTCCTCCAGCATCCGCGCGAAGGCGGGCACCGCGTCCGCCGGCGGCCCCGGCGGCAGGCCCAGGGACGACAGCAGCCGGTCCCGCACCCGCTCCGGGGTCCAGGACGGGCCCGCGGCGGCCAGGTCCTCGAGGGTCACGGCGCCGTCGCGCTTGGCCAGCCGCCGTCCCTCGGCGTTGAGCACGAGCGGGACGTGCAGGTAGGAGGTCTGCGGCAGCGCCTCCCCGCGCGCCGCGCACAGCGCCGCGGCCAGCCACCGCTGCCGCGGGGTCGAGTCCAGCAGGTCGTCCCCGCGCACCACCTGGTCCACGCCCTGGGCCAGGTCGTCCACGACGACGGCCAGGTTGTACGCGTACGCCCCGTCGTTGCGGCGCAGCACCAGGTCGTCCACCAGGCCGGTCACCTCGCCGTGCAGCAGGTCCACGGCCTCGGCCCGCGGGATCTCGCCCTCCGGCAGCCCCGCCACCTGGACCGCGTCGATCCGCAGGGCGGCCGGACGCACCCGACGACGCTCGGCCCGCTGCGCCGCGGTGAGGCCGCGACAGGTGCCGGGGTAGAAGCCGGGCGGACGCAGCGGCGCCGCGCCGGCGGGGCCGGGGGCGCCGTCGTCGTCCGCCGGGGCCGGGTGCGGGGCCGAGGTCGCCTCCGCGATGTCCTTGCGGGAGCAGAAGCACTCGTAGACCGCGTCCGCGCCGTGCGCGGCGCGCAGGGCGGCCACGGCGTCGTCGTACAGGCCGGTCCGCTCGGACTGGCGCACCGGCTCGGCGTCCCAGTCCAGCCCGACGGCGGCCAGCTCGGACAGCTGCGCGGCCTCGGCGCCGGAGCGCACCCGGTCCAGGTCCTCCACCCGCAGCAGGAACGTGCGGTCCGTCGCGCGCGCCGCCAGCCAGGCGACGATCGCGGTGCGCAGGTTGCCCAGGTGCAGGGCGCCCGTGGGGGAGGGGGCATAGCGGCCGGCGGGCATGGGACCTCCTGGGGAAAGCGAAGACCCCCCACGCACCTGCCAGAGCCCACCTACCCTTGCTACCTTCCGGTCCTGGGGGAGTTCAGCGAGATGACACCACGTGAGGGGCCGTCCGAGAGTCTAGCAGTGGCCCCGCCGGAGCGCACCTCGGCCGGGCGGGTCCCGAGGCGGGATTGGCGCCCCGCCCGCGGGTCTGGTTATGATGGAGCCTGCCCTTGCGCGGTTCGCCGCGAACGGGGCACGCCAAGGAGGATTCGCCTAGCGGCCTATGGCGCACGCCTGGAACGCGTGTTGGGTTAACAGCCCTCGGGGGTTCAAATCCCCCATCCTCCGCGGAACACCGGAAGCCCCGGGACCATCTGGTCCCGGGGTTTCCGCATGTCTGGACCGATTTCTGGCGGGAGGCCGGCCCGGGGACCTTTCCGCAGGCCCGCGCCGCAGCGGCCCGTCCCTGCGCGGCCTCGCCCGGAGCCCCATGGTTCGCCCGGACCCGAGACCCGTCCGATCGACGGAAACGGCCCGGACCGACGGAACGGCCGTCGATCCGGGCCGTTTCCGTCGATCCCGCGGGGCGGGCGAGGCGGGAGGACGGGTGGCGGCGCAGCCCACGACGCCGTCGCGGAACCGCCGCCACGCCGTGCGGGTCTCGGCGGCGTGTACGCTTCTCCCACCCGGGTGTGATCCCCACCACCGTCGCTGGCTTCTCCGGCCCGGGCTCGTCATCCCCCTCGCACCGGGAGTTCCCATGACCTTCGAAGACCTCATCGGCACGCTCAACGACGTCATCTGGTCGTTGCCGCTCATCTACCTCTGCCTGGCCGTCGGCCTGTACTTCACCGTCCGCACGATGTTCCTGCAGTTCGTCAACATCCCGGACATGATCCGGCAGCTCCGAGAGGGCGAGGACTCGAAGGACGGCACGTCCTCGCTGCAGTCCCTCATGATGTCCCTCGCCGGCCGCGTCGGCATGGGCAACATCGGCGGCGTGGCCACGGCCATCGCCTTCGGCGGCCCCGGCGCCGTGTTCTGGATGTGGGCGATGGCGCTGCTCGGCGCCGCCACGTCCTTCATCGAGTCCACGCTCGGCCAGATCTACAAGGAGCGCGACCGGGACACCGGCGAGTACCGCGGCGGCCCCGCGTACTACTTCACCAAGGCGTACAGCCACAAGCCGTGGGGCAAGGCCCTGGTGGTATACGGCGTCCTCTTCGCGATCGTGACGATCTTCGCCACCAGCTACTTCCTGCCCGGCGTGCAGGCCAACGGCGTGGCCGCCGCGGTGGAGCAGGCGTGGAGCGTGGAGCCGTGGATCGTGGCCGTCGCCATGGTCATCCTGCTGGCCTTCATCGTGCTCGGCGGCGTGAAGCGCATCGCCACCTTCGCCGTGTACGTCGTGCCCGTGATGGCCGTGCTCTACATCGTGTTCGCGCTGACCATCCTCTTCCTGAACGCGGACCAGATCCCCGTGGTCTTCGGCAGCATCTTCTCCAGCGCGTTCGGCATGGACGCCGTGTTCGGCGCCATCGTGGGCCTGGCCATCCAGTGGGGCGTGCGCCGCGGCGTGTACTCCAACGAGGCCGGCCAGGGCACCGGCCCGCACGCCGCCGCCGCGGCCGAGGTCTCCCACCCGGCCAAGCAGGGCTTGGTGCAGGCGTTCGCCGTGTACATCGACACCCTGTTCGTCTGCTCGGCCACCGCGTTCATCATCATCTCCACCGGCGCGTACCGCGTGTACGAGGGCGAGTCCGAGGCCGGCGCGGTGATCTTCGAGGGCGGCAGCCTCCCGGCCACCGCCTCCGTGGGCCCGGCCTACGTGCAGTCCGGCTTCGACGCCATGTTCTCCGGCTTCGGTCCGACCTTCGTGGCCGTGGCGCTCGCGTTCTTCGCGTTCACCACGATCGTGGCCTACTACTACATGGCCGAGGTCAACCTGGTGTTCATCACCCGGAACTTCTCCAACCCGCTGTTCCGCCGGGTGGCGCTGCGGGCGCTCCAGGGCCTGATCCTCGTCTCCGTGGCCTACGGCGCGGTGGCCACCACGGGCGCCGCCTGGGGCCTGGGCGACATCGGCGTGGGCTCCATGGCCTGGCTGAACATCATCGGCATCCTCCTGCTGCAGGGCCCGGCCCTGAAGGCGCTCAAGGACTTCCGCGCCCAGAAGCGCCAGGGCCTGGACCCGCAGTTCGATCCGCGCCCGTTGGGCATCCACAACGCCACCTTCTGGGAGGAGCGGGCCGACGGCCGCATCACCCCGGGCGTGGCCGGCACCGCCCCGACGCCGGTGGTCGACGCCGACGGCGGCTCGCACCGCGCCTGACCGGCGAGGGCCCGGCGGCTCCTTGCCGGCATCCTGCCCCCGCACGACGGCGGCCCGGACGCATCACGCGTCCGGGCCGTCGTCGTGCGGGGGCCTTCGCGTGTGCGCCGCGGATCTCCCGCCCGCTCAGAACAGCTGACGCAGGTTCGCCTTCGCCAGGTCCACCAGCTGGGTGCCCTTGCCGTCCAGGACGGTGCGCAGCGCGTAGAGGGCGAAGCCCTTGGCCTGCTCGAACTCGATGCTCGGCGGGATGGTCAGCTCCTGGCGCTCCGTCTTCACCACCAGCAGGGCCGGCCCCTCGTGCGCGAGGAACTCCGCCATCACCGCCGGCAGGTCCTTCGAGCGCTCCACGCGGAAGCCCTTGAGGCCCATGGCCTCGGCCACGGCGGCGAAGTCCGGGTTCTGCAGGTCCGTGGCGTAGGGGACCAGGCCGGCGGCCTTCATCTCCAGCTCCACGAAGTTCAGCGAGTCGTTGTCGAACACGAGGGTCTTCACGGGCAGGCCGTTCTGCACGAAGGTCAGCAGCTCGCCGAGCATCATCGCCAGCCCGCCGTCGCCGGCCATGGCCACCACCTGCCGGGTGCGGTCCACGGCCTGCGCGCCGATCGCCTGGGTGACCGCGTTCGCCATCGAGCCGTGCGTCATGGAGCCGATGATCCGGCGCCGCCCGTTCATGGTCAGGTAGCGGGCCGCCCAGATCACCGGGGAGCCGACGTCGGGAAGGAAGACGGCGTCCTCGGACGCCGCCTCGTCCAGGACGCGGGCCACGTACTGCGGGTGCACGGTGCGCCGGTCCGGGGCCGCCAGCTCGTCCAGGTCCTTGCGCGTCTTGGCGTAGTGCCTGCGGGCCTTCTTCAGGAAGGACGACGACGCGTTGCCGCGCAGCAGCGGCAGCAGCGCCTGCGCCGTCTCCTTCACGCCGCCCACGAGCGGGACGTCCACGGCCACCCGTCGGCCGATCTGGTCCCCGCGCACGTCCACCTGGATGACGGTCGCGTCCTCCGGGTAGAACTGCCGGTACGGCAGGGACGAGCCCAGGATCAGCAGGGTCTCGGCGTCCTTGAGTGCGTGGTAGCCGGAGGAGAAGCCGAGCAGGCCCGTCATCCCGACGTCGTAGGGGTTGTCGTGCTCCACGTGATCCTTGCCGCGCATCGCATGGACGATCGGGGCCTGCAGCCGTTCCGCCAGGGCCACGACCTCATCGTGGGCGCCGGCCGCACCCGCGCCGGCCAGGATGGTGATCCGCTTGGACGAGTCCAGGGCCTCGGCAGCCTCGCGCAGCACGGAGTCCGCCGGGATGACGCGGGACGGCGTGTGACGGATCACCTCGGGCTTCGCGGAGAGCTCGGTGAGGGCCACGTCGCCCGGGATCACGAGCACGGCCACGCCCCGCTGCTCGAGGGCGGCCCGCATCGCGGTGCGCAGCATGCGGGGCATCTGGTCCGCCGAGGAGACGTGCTCCACGTAGACGGAGCACTCGCGGAACAGGTCCTGCGGGTGGGTCTCCTGGAAGTAGCCCGAGCCGATCTCCTCCGACGGGATGTGCGCGGCGATCGCGAGCACCGGGGTGCGGGAGCGCTGGGCGTCGAACAGGCCGTTGATCAGGTGGAGGTTGCCCGGACCGCACGAGCCCACGCAGACCGCGAGCTCATCCGTGAGCTGGGACTCGGCGGAGGCGGCGAACGCGGCGGCCTCCTCGTGGCGGGTGTGCACCCACTCGATGCCGCCGTGCGTGCGCAGCGCCTCGGTCAGGCCGTTGAGGGAGTCTCCGGGCACGCCGTACATGCGGCGCACGCCGGAGGCGTGGAGGGTTTCGACGATGTTCTGGGCGACGTTCGCCACGGGGCACCTCTTCCGGAGGATCGGCGGAGCGCTCCCGGCCGAGGTGCGTGAGCCTCGCCGACGCGTCCCGGCCGGGCGGCGCGGCTGCCGTCCATGCTAGGCACGCGCGGGCGGCAGCGGCGAGGCGCGGCCGTCCGTCGTCGTCGGCCTCCCCGGTCCGACGACGACGGGCCCGACTCCGTCAGGCCCCGCGGCGTGCGGGGCGGAGGCGGAGCAGCGCCCCGGCGCCGAGGGCGCCGGCGGCGGCGAGCCCGGTGATCAGGAGGCCGACACCGAGCGCGGCGGCGAGGCGGGTGCGGGGGGCGGTGCGAGCGGTGATGCGCATGGTTCTCCTTCGAGGGTCCGGTCCTGCAGTGCGGGAGGAGGGGGCCCTCATCCCGGGCGCCTGAGCGGGGGAGATGCCCCCCGGCCGTGCTGCCGAGGAAGAACCTATGCACAACCGATTCACGGGAAAATCACGGAGCGATCACAGTCCGGATTCGGGATCGTCACGGACTCGACGCGAGACGGTCACGGCCGCCCCGTGCGCCGGGCAGCCCCCGGACGCCGTGCCCACGGCTCAGCGGACGAGCAGCTCCGGGTGGAACCGCTCGGTCACCTTGGGGTGCGCGCGCACGAAGCCCTTGAGCATGTTCGAGCCGAACGAGGCCAGCATGGGGTTGTCCGGGTCGTCCGAGGCGCCGCGGGCGTCCGCCGCGAGCTCGGCAGGCAGCTCCACCTGCTCGATCACGGCGTCCAGGCGCGGCGAGTAGAAGAAGGGCACCGAGTAGCGGTCCACGCCCTCGGGCGGGGACTGCACGCGGTGGATGGTGGCCATCAGGTAGCCGTCCGTGGCCACCTCGAGCATCTCCCCGAGGTTCACCACGAGCGCGCCCGGGATCGGCTCCACGGGCAGCCACGCGTCCTGGCCGTGCGGGCGGACCTCGAGGCCGCCCACCTCGTCCTGCAGCAGCAGCGTGATGAAGCCGTAGTCGGCGTGCAGCCCCACGCCCTGCGTCCCGGCCTCGGCCACGCCGCCCACGTAGTGGGCGAGCTTGGCCATCCAGGCGCGGTCGCCGTCGAAGGCCTCCGCGAAGTGGTCCTCCTCCAGGCCGATCGCCACGCACAGTGCCTTCAGCAGGTCCTCGCCCACACGGTCCATGAGGGCGGTCCAGGCCATGGCCGTGCGCTCCAGCTCGGGCATGTCTGCCGGCCACCGGTTCGGGCCCTGCAGGTGCCAGTACTCCTCGCCCTCGCCGATGCGCTCGGCGGGCACGGGGGCGCGGTCCGGGGAGAAGTCCAGCTGCTCGCGCGAGTCGGGGCGGCCCTGGGTGCGCTCGGCGGCGACGGCGGAGTAGCCGCGCCAGTGGGGCGAGTCCTGGTTGTGCAGGGCGAGCTTCTCGGCCTCGGGCCGCGCGAAGAACTCCGCGGTGACGCGGAAGAGGTCGTCCACCTGGCCGGGCGCGGCCCCGTAGTCCACGATCTGGAAGAAGCCCACGTGGTGGGCCGCGTGGCGCAGTCGTGCGAGGAAGTCCGGGTCGAAGGAGCCATCGGGGCGGCGCATCCCGGACAGGTCGAGGACGGGCACCTCGAGCGGGGCGTCGTCGGCCGGGGCGGTGGCGGGGGTCTGCGCGGTCATGGGGGGCAGTCCAGCGTCGGCCGGGGCCCCGCCGCCAGTTCCCGTGACGCCGGCGGGCCCTGCGTGACGTCGCGTGACGTGCCAGCGTCACACTGGTGCTGGGCGCCGGGCGGGCGCCTATAGTGCCCCGCGCTCAGTCCAGCAGGTCGCGCTCCACCCAGCGCAGCAGCGACTCGCCCGCCCGCTCGTGCACGTCCTCCGCGTTCCCGACGCCGCGGCCGGCCAGGTCCGCGGCGGTCAGCACCGGGTAGGGGGTGGCGGGGATCCCGTCGGCCGGCCGCACGTCCAGGTGCTCCACCGCGAGACCGATCGCGTGCAGCCGGTCCGCCATGGCGTAGTCCGTCCGCGAGTCCCCGGCGGTGAACCACCGGCCGGGCACGGGGACGCCCGCCTCGGCCATCAGGGCCCGGCAGCGGTCCACGCCCAGGTCCTTGCCGGAGGAGCGGTGCTCCACGTCCACCGAGATCACGGTGGGGTCCACGCGCACCTCGTCCGCGAGCCCGCGCTCGGCGAGCATTTCCTCGACCCCCGCGGCGACGTCGTCGCGCACCGGCTCGTACGCGGCCTGGTCCGCGCCCACCCGCATCTCGAGCGAGACCATGGCGAGCTTGGTGCGGTCCACGAACTGCAGGTCCCCGGCGCGCTCGCGGTTCAGCTTCCAGACGCGCTCGCGCAGGCCGGGGTCCAGGGCCATGGCCGGATCCGTGCGGACCCAGGCGGGGGCAAGACCGTCCACGGTGACCTCTGGCAGGGTTCCGGCGGGGACCGCGGCGAACGGGAACCACACGGCGCCCTTCTCGCAGACGGCGAAGAACGGGGCGTCGGCGGGCAGGCCGGCGGCGCGCAGCGGGCCGATCACGCTGTGCAGCAGGAAGTCCGCCGAGCGCCCGGTGTTGAAGCCCACCGGGACGCCGCGGCCGGCCAGGCGGACCAGGGTGGCGACGATCCCGTCCGGGACGGTCCGGGTCTGCGTGGAGGCCACGGGGCCGTCCACGTCCAACAGCAGTCCGATGGGGGAGGGGGCGCTCATGAGGCCAGCGTAGGCGGGGCGAGGCAGGGCACCCCGTCACGACCGGTGCGCTGGGGCGGCGGCGCGTCTCAGCCGCCCGCAGCCGCGTTCCACGCGTGGATCGTGAACGAGGAGCGGAACGGGCGGACCCGCTCGTAGGCGGCGGCCGCGTCGTCGAGGCCGAGGAGCCGGGCGCCCGTGGCCACCGCCGCGTCCCCGGGCAGGGGGACGTCCGGCGCATTGAGCACCCGCATGCTCACGTACGCCGCCGTCCACGGACCGACGCCGCGCAGGCCCACGAGCGTCTCGCTCAGCGCCTCCGGGTCCCGGGTCCGCTCCAGCAGGTCGGGGTCCGCGACCAGCGCCTCGGCGGCGCCCCGAAGCGCCTCGCGGCGGGCGGCGGGGCCGCGGTAGAGGGCGTGCAGTCCCTCGGCCATCCGCTCGGCGGTCGGGAAGAGCCGATCCACCGGGCCGTCGAATCCGAGGGAGGGCATGCGGGCGGCCATGTCCGCGAGCAGGGCGGTGGCCCGTGCCACGGTGATCTGCTGGCCGACGATCGCGCGGAACAGGCTCTCGTGGGGGTCCGGGCTCCCGGGCACGCGCAGTCCCGGGAACCGCGTGACGGACCGGGCCGTAGCCGAGTCCGCTGACAGGGCCGCGTCCACGGCCTGGGGATCGGCGTCCAGGTCGAGCATCCGCCGCACGAGCCCGGCCGCCGCGGGCACGTCGTCGGGGTGCGCGTGCCGCAGCTCGAGGCGGACCGCGCCGTCGTCGTCGGACACCACGGCGACGGCGGGCCCGCGGGGGAGCGCGAGGACGCGCGTGTACGCGGCCTCGTCCACGTGCTCCACGCCGGGGACGGCGCGGGCGGCGTGGAAGCGCAGCAGGTGGTCGAACGCGAACGGCCGCCGGTACGGCAGGCGCAGGACGTCGACGGCGGGGACGTCGATCATGACCACAGGGTAGGGGCCCCTCCGCCGCGGCGGAGGGGCCCCTCCGCCGTCCGGTCAGCCGAAGACGGCCGGCACCAGCGTGTACATCACGAGCATGATCAGGCCGATGGACACGACGTTGAGCCAGACGCCGGCGCGCACCATCTGCTTGATGCTCACCTCGCCGGAGCCGAACGCCACGGCGTTCGACGGCGTGGCCACGGGGAGCATGTAGGCGGAGCACACGGCCAGGGTCACGGCGATCGTCATGAAGATCGGGTCCATGCCCAGGCCCACGGCCACGGCGCCGAAGATCGGGAAGAAGGCGGCCGCCGTCGCCGTGTTGGAGGTCAGCTCGGTGAGCGCCAGGCCCACCACGATCACGATCAGCAGCACCACCCAGCCCGGCACGCCGCTGAGGCCGCCCACCTGGCCGCCGAGCCACTGGCTGAAGCCGGTGTTGGTGAACATGGCGGACAGGGACAGGCCGCCGCCGAACAGCAGCAGCAGGCCCCACGGGATCTCCTTGGCGGCGGACCACTGCAGCAGGGCGGTCTGCGAGGCGTCCTCGCCGCGGCGCCGGGCCGGGACGATGAAGCAGGCGATGGCGGCGGCGATGGCCACCTGCGTGTCGTCGATGGTTCCGAGCCAGGGGGCGACGGCGGCCACGGCGGGGATCTCCGCGATGAACGGCACGGCCACCCAGAAGAAGATCGCGGTCGCGAAGATCAGGGCGATGCGGCGCTCCGGCGTGGTCATGGGGCCGAGCTCGGCGAGCTCGCCGCGGATCATCTCGGCGCCGCCGGGGATCCGGTCCACCTCGGCGCGGAACACGAGCTTGGTGAGCACCACCCAGGCGATGAGCAACATGACGATCGCCCACGGCACGCCCACGAGCATCCACCGGCCGAACTGCATGTCGTAGTCGTGGTTCTCCAGCAGGTAGGCCTTCATGAGGGCCATCGGGGGCTGGCCGATCAGGGTGGCGGTGGAGCCGATGGTCACGCCGTAGGCCACGCCCAGGAGCATGGCGGCGGAGAACTTCGTGCCGGCGGCCTGGGCGTCCAGGGAGCGCACGAGGGTGAGGATCGAGGCGGCGATCGGCACCATGATCACCGCGGTGGCGGTGTTGGAGACGAACGCGGAGATCAGGGCGGAGGCGGCCATGAGGCCCAGCACGATCTGCGCGGGCTTCGTGCCCACCGCGCGGATGGTCAGCAGCGCCACGCGCAGGTGCAGGTTGGCCTTCTCGGTGGCCAGGCCCAGGATGACGCCGCCCATCACGAGGAACACCACGGAGTTGGCGTAGGGGGAGGCCACCTCGGCCATGGTGCCCATCCCGAACAGCGGGAACAGGACGATCGGCAGCAGCGAGGTGACGGGGATCGGCACGGCCTCCGTCATCCACCACACGGCCATCCAGACGGCGGCGCCGGCCACGGCGCGGCCCTCGAAGGCGAGGGAGGCCGGCAGCAGCAGGGCCATGAGGACGCCCAGGGCCGGGCCCAGCAGGGTGGCGAGCCAGGGGCGGCGCGCGGACTCGGCGCGGGGCGCGAGCCCGGGGGCGGAGGTCTCGGCCGCGGCGGGCGGCGAGGCGAGGGAGGAAGACATGGATGACCTCAGGGGAAGGAGACGGGAGCGGAGTGCTCCGGCTCGCTCTAGGGAGGCCTTTCATGGATCAGAAGGACAGAGTTCGAGAGGATTGAGAGGTGGAGCCTCTCAATCTGTCCTCGCCTGGTCTTTCCCCCGCCGTGTGGCGCGTCACTACTGTGAGCCGCGTGGAGATCCGACACCTGCGCTCGTTCGTGGCCGTCGCCGAGGAGCGGCACTTCGGCCGCGCGGCCGAGCGGCTCCACATCGCGCAGCCCCCGCTCTCCCAGCAGATCAAGCAGCTCGAGGCCGCCCTCGGCGTCACCCTCCTGGAGCGCACCACCCGCCGCGTGGACCTCACCGACGCCGGCCGGCTCATGCTGGACCGCTCGCGGCAGCTGCTGACCGACCTCGCCTCCCTCGAGCACGACGTCCGCGAGGTCGGCCGCGGCGCCGCCGGCATCCTGCGGGTCGGCTTCGTCGGCTCGGCCACCTACCGGCTCATGCCCGCGATCGTCCGGGCCGCCCGCGACGCCATGCCGGGCGTACGCCTGCAGATCACCGGCGAGAAGATCACCCCCGCCCTCGAGGACGCCCTCCTGGAGAACCGCCTCGACGTGGCCGTGCTCCGCCCGCCCGTGCGGGCCGCCGAGCTGACGCTCACCCCCGTCGAGGCCGGCCGCCTCCTCCTGGCCGTGCCCGCGGGCCACCGGCTCGCCGCCGAGGACGGCCCCGTCGCCCTGGCCGACCTCGTGGACGAGGAGTTCGTCTCCTACCCGCGGGACTCCGCGCTCACCGCGATCGTCCAGGAGGCCGCCCGCCGGGTCGGCTTCCGGCCCCGGCTGGTCCAGCGCGCGGGGGAGACCTCCACCGTCATGGCGTTCGTGGCCGCGGGGCTCGGCGTCGCCGTCGTCCCCGACGACGTCCGCCGCCCGGGCGCCGTCTCTGGCGTCGCCTTCCGCCCCCTGTCGGACATGCCCGACGTCGAGCTCGCCGTGGCCGCCAAGGCCGACGCCCGCAGCCCCCTCGTCCCCGCCTTCGTGGAGCTCGCGCGCCGCACCGCGGCCGCGCTCGCGGAGGCCGGCGAGGACCCCACCCCCGACCCCGACCGCCCCGCCCAGGAGACTTGAGTGAAGATCACCCGCATCGAGGCCATCCCGTACGCCATCCCGTACACCCACCCCCTGAAGTTCGCCTCCGGCGAGGTCCAGACCGCCGACCACGTGCTGGTGCGCGTGCACACGGAGGACGGGATCGTGGGCGAGGCCGACGCCCCGCCGCGCCCGTACACCTACGGCGAGACCCAGGTGTCCATCAAGCACGTGCTCGAGGAGGTCTTCGCGCCCCACGTGGTGGGCCTGAGCGTGTTCGACCGCTCGCAGATCCACGCGGTGATGCGCCGCACCATCCACAACCAGGTGGCCAAGGGCGCCCTGGACATCGCCCTCTGGGACGCCATGGGCAAGGCCCTGAAGACCCCCGTCACCACCCTGCTCGGCGGGTGGACCGACTCGATGCGCGTGAGCCACATGCTCGGCTTCAAGCCCGCCCAGGAGCTCCTGGACGAGGCGCGCCGCTTCGGCGAGGAGTACGGGATCACCACCTTCAAGCTCAAGACCGGCCGCCGGCCGCTATCCCTGGACATCGAGGCCTGCCACGTCCTGCGCGAGGGGCTCGGCGACGATGTCGACCTCTACCTGGACGCCAACCGCGGCTGGACCGCGAACGAGGCCATGGAGGTGCTGCGCCGCACCGAGGGCCTGGGCCTGAGCCTGCTCGAGGAGCCGTGCGACGCGAAGGAGACGATGAGCCGCCGTCGCCTGGTGGAGAAGTCCCCCATCCCCGTGGTCGGGGACGAGTCCGTGCCCACGGCCGGCGACGCCTCCCGCGAGCTGCTCTCCGGCGGCTGCAACGCCATCTGCATCAAGACCGCCCGCTCCGGCTTCACCGAGGCGCAGGAGATCCTCGGCCTGTGCACCGGCCTGGGCGTGGACGTGACCATGGGCAACCAGATCGACACCCAGGTCGGCTCCCTGGCCACCGTCACCTTCGGCGCCGCCTTCGAGGCCACCTCACGCCGCGCCGGCGAGCTGTCCAACTTCCTGGGCATGGCCGACGACCTGCTCACCGAGCCCCTGCAGATCCGCGACGGCCGCATCGCCGTGCGCCACGTCCCCGGCGTGGGCGCCGCGATCGACGAGGACAAGCTCACCCGGTACCGCACCGACCGCTGACCCCGGCGCCCACCGCGCCCGACGCCGGCCCGCACCGGGCCGGCGTCGCCCACCCCCGAAGACGACGCAAGGAGACCCCCCCATGCTGTTCCTCGCCCGGATGGACGTGACGTTCCCGGAGACCATGACCGACGAGACGAAGGCCGGCTTCCAGGCCCGGGAGAAGGAGTACTCCGGGGACCTGCAGCGCCGCGGCGTGATGAAGGGGATCTGGCGGATCGTCGGCGAGTACGCCAACCACTCCGTGTTCGACGTGGACTCCCACGACGAGCTGCACGCGATCCTCTCCGGCTTCCCGATGTTCCCGTACATGAAGGTGCGCGTGACCCCCCTGGCGACGCACCCGAACGCCATCGCCGAGGACTTCTTCACCACCGCCGAGGACCGCGCCGGCCTCTGACGTGATTGAGAGCGCCAGGCTCTCAATCATGCCTGATTGCGTCTTTCCCTCGGCTGAGAAGACGCCCTAGCCTGATCTCAACGGTGACGCCGATCACGCTGTGTCACCACCGCCACACCCCGCACGTCCCCCCGAAAGGACGCCTCACCATGGTTCCCAACGAGTTCGCCGGCGACGAGTCCGCCGCCGCCGCCGGCAACGCCGCCACCGACAACTTCCGCCGCGCCGGCAAGACCGGCACCGCCCAGGTCGACCAGGCCCGCGTCGACGAGCTCGCAGGCGCCCTGATCAAGGCCGCCAACGACATCGTCCTCGAGAAGAAGGTCACCTACGAGGAGTACAACGCCCTCAAGGCGTGGCTGATCAAGGTCGGCGACGACGGCGAGTGGCCCCTCTTCCTCGACGTGTGGCTCGAGCACTCCGTGGAGGACGTCGCCACCGAGCACCGCGAGGGCAACAAGGGCTCCATCGAGGGCCCCTACTACGTGCCGGACGCCCCGGTCCCCGCCGACGGCCACACCATCCCGATGCGTGAGGACGAGGGCGGCACCGCCATGGTGTTCCACGGCCAGGTCCGCTCCACCGACGGCACCCCGCTCAAGGACGCCAAGGTCGAGCTGTGGCACGCCGACAACGACGGCTTCTACTCGCAGTTCGCCCCGAACCTGCCCGAGTGGAACCTGCGCGGCTCCTTCCCCGTGGACGCCGAGGGCAACTACTCCATCAACACCGTGCAGCCCGCGCCGTACCAGATCCCGACCGACGGCGCGTGCGGCCAGCTGATCGCCGCCGCCGGCTGGCACGCCTGGCGCCCGGCCCACCTGCACCTGAAGGTGTCGGCCCCCGGCCACGAGCTGCTCACCGCCCAGCTGTACTTCCCCGGCGACGAGCACAACGACGACGACATCGCCTCGGCCGTGAAGCCCGAGCTGATCCTCGACCCGAAGCCCGCCGGCGAGGGCGTGGACGTGGAGTACGACTTCGTGCTCGACCCGGTGTCCGAGAAGACCACGGAGACCGTCCCGGGCGCCTGATCTCCCGACCCGGCCCCGCGCCGGACTCCACGCAGGCCCGGTCCGCCCCCGAGGCGGGCCGGGCCTGCGGCGTCGTGCAGGAGGCCCCCCCGACCCGTGCCCCCGGGCGGCCCGGCGGCTACGCTGACCCTGACGCGCGCCCCGCCGGGGCGCACCCCCGACACCCCGACCGACCCACACCCACGGGAGCACCCATGAGCACCGCCGCCGACCTCGGTCCGCACCGCAGCACCTTCGGTCCCGACGCCGCGGGCCGCGACCCCAGCTCCGGGACGGGCCTGGCCTCCACGGGCGGCCGCGTCGCCATGCTCCTCGTGGTGCTGGCGGCCCTGGTGGCCGCGTTCCTCGGCGCCGGCGTGGTGGCCGGGTTCACCCCCGTGGCCGAGGCCTCGGGCGGCTGGCTCGGCCCGGATGCCACCTGGGTGGCCCCGGCGAGCCCCGCATTCTCCATCTGGTCCGTGATCTACGCGGGCCTGCTGGCGTACGCCGTGTGGCAGTTCCTGCCGTCCGCCCAGTCCGCGAGGCACGACCGCCTGCGCCCCTGGATCCTCGCCTCCGTGCTGCTCAACGCCGCCTGGATCTGGACGGTGCAGCTGGGCCTGCTCGGGCTGAGCGTGGTGGTGATCGTCCTGCTGCTGGCGAGCCTGTGCCGCATCCTCATGC
Source organism: Micrococcus sp. HG099 (assembly GCF_024723355.1). Classification (NCBI taxonomy): domain Bacteria; kingdom Bacillati; phylum Actinomycetota; class Actinomycetes; order Micrococcales; family Micrococcaceae; genus Micrococcus; species Micrococcus sp. HG099. Next base: position 16,010 of record NZ_JANQCJ010000024.1, read on the forward strand.
TCCTCGAGTCCGCCCGCGCCCACAGCTGGGGCGAGCGCATCCTGCTGGACGGCGTCCAGGGCCTGCACCTGGGCTGGGTCTCGATCGCGACCGTGGCGAACGTGGCCGCGTGGCTGGCCTCGACCGGCTGGACCGGCGACCCGTTCCAGCCGACCACGTGGGCGAAGATCATGATCGTGGTGGCCGTGCTCGTGGGCGCGTTCACCGCGGTGTACGACGGCGGACGCCCGGCTCCGGCGTTCGCCCTCGCCTGGGGCCTGGTGTGGATCGGCGTCGGCCGCGCGGACGGCTCGGGCCTGCTCTCGGGCAGCCTCGCCGTGCTGGCATGGGGCGGCGCCGCGATCGTGCTGCTGTGCTGGGTCGCCGCGCTGCTGCTCTCCCGCCGCTCGGCCACGGGCGAGGCCCGCGACCTGGTCCTGGACGCCCTCGACGGCGGCGACGACCCCGTCGACGGCCGCCGCTGACCCCGGCGGGCTGCGGTCCCCACCGTCAGCCCCGCCGCTTTCGTGTGGGAAACGGGAGCCTTCCGGGCGCTTTCGTGTGGGAAACGGGAGGCTCGCCGGGCGTCACCATGGCGTCACCTGGACGTTCTCTGTGCCAGGATGTGGCCACACCGAGGGCCCTGCCGGACGGCGGGGCCCTTCCTCATGCCCTCCCCCTCTCGCCAGGAGCTGCCTTGACCTCTCGCCTGTTCCCCCGCGCCGGCCTCGTCGCCGCGGCGGCCCTCTCCCTGGTCCTCACCGGCTGCACCCCCGCGGCCTCCGGCGACGACGTCCCGGCCCCCGCCTCGGCGGGCGCCCCGTCCAGCGGTGCCGCCGCGCCCGTCGTGAGCCGCCCGTCGAGCACCCTCGAGGCCGGTGACCCGGCCACCGTGGTCCGCGTCGTCGACGGCGACACGATCGAGGTCCGCCTGAACGGCGACGACGTCACCGTCCGCCTGCTCAACATCGACACCCCGGAGACGAAGCACCCGAGCAAGGCCGTGCAGTGCCTCGGCCCGGAGGCCACGGACCTCCTGGAGTCGCTGCTGGAGCCGGGGGACGACGTGGTCCTGCGCTACGACAAGGAGCGCACCGACCGTCACGGCCGCACCCTCGCGGGCGTGTTCGAGGACGAGGTGCTCCTCAACGCGGAGATCGCCCGTCGCGGTCTCGGCGTGCCCGTGGTCTTCGAGCCCAACCGCCGCTTCTACCCGGAGGTGCTGGCGGCCTGGAACGAGGCCGAGGCCGATGGCGCCGGGCTGCACCAGCCGGACCTGGAGTGCTCCCTGCCCGTCCTCGCCGCCCCTGCGGTCCCGGGGGAGGAGCCCCCGGCGTCGACGGTGGAGGAGCTGACGGCGGTGCTCGAGGCCGTCGCCGCCGGTGAGCAGACCTGGATGGAGGTCCACTACAAGGACGTCCTGCCGGGTGTCGAGCGCGTGGTGGCTGATCACGAGCGCCGCGCAGAGCAGGCCGCGGCCGAGGCGGCGGAGCGTCGCCGGGCCGAGGCGCAGCGCGCCGAGCAGGAGGCCGCCGAGCGTGCGGAGGCCGAGGAGGAGGCTGCGCGGCAGGCGGCAGCGGAACGCGAGGCCGCGCGTGAGGCCGAGGCGCAGGCGCAGCGCGAGGCGGAGCGCCAGGCCGCCCTCGAGGCCGAGCGTGAGGCCGAGGAGCAGGCCCAGGCCCAGGCCGAGGCCCGCGCCGCGGAGGAGGCGGCGGCCGAGGAGGAGGCCGAGACCACGGCTCTCGGCTGGGCGGACACGGCCTCCGGGTCGTCGTCGAACAAGGCGCCGAATCGCTGCTACGCGCCCGGCGGCGAGAGCTACGAGTACTGCGACGACCAGGGCTCGGGCTCCGGCTCGGGCTCCTCGGACTCCGGCGGCGGCTCCGGCGTCGGCGGCCCGGTGGCCGGCTCGGGCGGCGTCTGCCCCGAGGGCTACCCCGTGAAGGTCAGCAGCAACAACAAGTACCACCTGCCCGGTGGCCGCTGGTACGACAACACCGGCTCCAAGCGGTGCTACGCCTCCGCGGCCGCGGCCGAGGCCGCCGGCGCCGTGGCGGCCAAGGGCTGACGGCAGCCGCCCGCCCCGCGCGCCGCCGTCCGCGGTGCGTGGGAGCATGTGCAGCACGGGAAGGCCCCGCCCCGCGGCGGGGCCTTCCCGCATCGCCCCTCCCGCCGTTCAGGAGCACCGTGCCCCTTCCCCGTCTCCGCGCCGCGCTCGGCGTGATCACCCTGTCCGCCCTGCTGCTCACCGGCTGCGTCGCCACGGACGACGACGTCGCCCCGGCGCTCGCGTCCGGCACCGCGACGTCTGCCCTCGGCGCGTCCGTTCCCGGTGCCTCCGCCTCCACGGACGGCGCCTCCGCATCGGCCGCGTCGTCGAGCCCGGTCGCCGTGCCCACGGTCGAGGAGGAGGTCTCGAGCCCGGCACCGCCCCCGCCCTCCGCCCGTGAGGAGGCCACGAGTCCGACGCCGGCCGCGCCGGAGGCCGCGACCGAGGGCGACGTCGTGACGGTCGAGTCCATCGCCGACGGGGACACGATCCGCGTGACGCTCGACGGGGTCTCCACTCCGGTGCGCCTGCTGAACACCGACACGCCGGAGACCCGCCATCCCTCCCGGCCTGTCGAGTGCCAGGGCCCGGAGGCCACGGCCGCCCTGAAGTCGATGATCCGTCCCGGGGACACCGTGGTCCTCCAGTACGACGACGTTCTCCTGGACCGCTACGCCCGCCTGCTGGCCGGCGTCTTTGCCGACGGACGGCTCGTCAACGCCGAGATGGCCCGCCTCGGCCTGGGCGAGCCCGTGGTCTTCGACGGCAACGTGCGGTTCCTTCCCGAGGTCGAGGCGGCGTGGGAGCAGGCCCGCGCGGACGGCGTCGGGCTGTTCTCCGGTGAGTGCGCCGTGGAGGAGGCGCCCGAGCCGGTGGAGGACGAGGCGCCGACCGCCGTCGCCGAGCCCGCCCCCGCCCCGGCCGCGGGCTCCGGCCCTGTGCCCGGTGCGGACTTCGTGTGCCCGGACGACTTCCCGGTCAAGGGCAACGACAACTCCTTCATCTACCACGTGCCCGGCCAGCAGCACTACGGCCGGACCAACGCCCGCAACTGCTACGCCTCCGCCGCCGCGGCCGAGGTGGACGGGTACCGCGCGGCGAAGCGCTGAGCCCGCGAAGGCTCCCGTTTCCCGCACGAAAGTGCCCTGCCAGGCTCCCGTTTCCCGCACGAAAGCGTCCGGTCTGGGCCCCACGGCACCCTGCCCCGCGGACGACGACGGCCGCCCACCTCCGCGAGGTGAGCGGCCGTCGTCGGGCACGTCGGGGACCGGTCAGCGGTCCTCGTGGGTGGCGCGCAGCTCGTAGCCGCGCTCCTGCAGCGCGGTCTGCTTCTCCACGCGCTTCTCCAGGGCGGAGGCGTCCTTCGGGGGCAGCTTCACGGCCTCCTCGGAGGGCATGCCGGCGGTCAGCTGCTTGGCGCGCTCCACCTCGGTGTCCAGCTCGAGGCCCAGCAGGAGCACGATGTTGAAGATCCACAGCGCGAAGAGCAGGGCCATCACGCCGCCGATCGCGCCGTAGGCCGAGTAGCCGGCCAGCGTCGTGAAGTAGAAGTACAGGCCCACGGAGGCCAGCACCATGCCCACGAGGGCGAAGATGTTGCCGGGGCCGAACATGTGGAAGCTGGGCTTCTTCACGTTCGGGGTCATGTAGTACAGGGTGGCGATCAGCACGAGCACCAGGAGGATCACCACCGGCCACTTCACCCACGCCCAGATCGGCAGGAACGTGTCCGAGAGGAAGTTCACCACGGAGGTGAGGCCGAGCGGCCCGGCGATGGGGGCGAGCAGGCCGTCGACGAGGGCGCGGTTGAGCGCCAGGGAGATCAGCACCAGGACGATGCCGATGAGCATGACGACGGTGGTCAGGAGGTTCGTCAGGGTCAGCTTCACGAGGCCGCGACCCTCGGCGTAGTTGTACACCTGGTTCGACGCGCGGTTGAACGCTTTCACGTACGCCGAGGCGGACCACACCGCGGTCAGGATGCCGACCACCAGGGCGATGAGGCCGCCCGTGGACTGCTGCATCAGGTTGTCCACCACGCTCTGCACCACCGACTGGTAGTCGGACGGGACCATGGTGGTCAGCTGGGTGACCAGGTCGTCGACCGCCGAGCGGTTCGAGGCCAGCACGAGCGTGAGGATGGAGAACACGGCCAGCAGGGCCGGTGCCAGCGAGAGCACCATGAAGTACGTGAGCTTCGCGGCGAGGTCCGTGCCGCCGTCGTTCAGGAACTCCTTGAACGCCCGGGTCGCCGCGTACTTCCAGCCGGCGCCGTCCAGCTTGACGCCCTTCAGGCGCTCGGTGCGCTCCTCCGGATCGATCTTCGCGGCCTCCAGGGTCGCGTCCACAGGATGAATGGCCACGTCGGTCCTCTCACGCTCGGGGCAGGGTGTGGATCGGGCCCCACGGTAGCGGACGGGTGCGCCGTCCGTCCCGACCGGAGCGGCGCTGGGCCGTGGACCCGGGCGATCAGCACTCGATGACGTTCACGGCCAGGCCGCCGCGCGAGGTCTCCTTGTACTTGGACTTCATGTCCGCGCCGGTGTCGCGCATGGTCTTGATGGCCTGGTCGAGGGTGACGCGGTGGGAGCCGTCGCCGAGCAAGGCCAGGCGGGCCGCGTTGATGGCCTTCACGGAGGCGATGGCGTTGCGCTCGATGCACGGCACCTGCACGAGGCCGCCCACGGGGTCGCAGGTGAGGCCGAGGTTGTGCTCGATGCCGATCTCCGCGGCGTTCTCCACCTGGTCCACGGTGCCGCCGAGCACCGCGCAGAGGGCGCCGGCGGCCATGGAGCAGGCCGAGCCGACCTCGCCCTGGCAGCCGACCTCGGCGCCGGAGATGGAGGCGTTGCGCTTGTACAGGATGCCGATCGCGGCGGCGGTGAGCAGGAACTCCACCACCTTGTCGTCCCGCTCCTGCTGTGTGGCGTCCTGGGGCAGCACGAACCGCATGTAGTAGTGCAGCACGGCCGGGATGATGCCGGCCGCGCCGTTGGTGGGGGCGGTGACGATGCGCCCGCCGGAGGCGTTCTCCTCGTTTACGGCCAGGGCGAACAGGTTGACCCACTCCATGGCCCACATGGGGTCGGTGCGGTCGGTGGTCTCCAGCAGGTGGGCCCGCAGGGCGGGGGCACGACGGCGGACCTTGAGTCCGCCGGGCAGGATCGGCTCGGTCCGGGTGACGCCGTTGTGCACGCACTCCTGCATGACGTCCCAGATGGCCAGCAGCTGGGTGCGCAGCTCGCCGAGGTCGTGGCGGGTGGCCTCGTTGGCGAGCATGAGCTCGGCGATGCTCAGCCCGTTGGTGCGGCAGCGGCCGGCGAGCTCGGCGCCCGTGGCGAACGGGTAGGGCTCGCCGCCCTCGCCGTCGTCGTGGCGGCTGACGTCCCGGCTCTCGTCCAGCTCGGCCTCGAGCTCGTCCGAGGTGACCACGAAGCCGCCGCCCACGGAGTAGTAGTCGCGCGTGTGCAGCTGCTCGCCGTCGGCGTCGAAGGCTGTCAGGCGCATGCCGTTGGGGTGCCCGGGCAGCGTGCGGCGCATGTGCAGTGTCATGTCCTTCTGCCGGTCGAAGGCGATCTCGTGGCGGCCGTCCAGGGGCATGCGGCCGCCCTGGAGGATCTCGTCCACGAGGCCCACGCAGGCGTCCGGGTCGATGGTCTCCGGGTCCTGGCCGGCCAGGCCGAGGAGCACGGCGGTGTCCGAGCCGTGGCCGATGCCCGTGGCGGCGAGGGAGCCGAACAGCTCCGCCTCCACGCGCGCGGTGCGCTCCAGGACGCCGTGCTGGTCCATGCTCTGGGTGAAGCGGCGGGCGGCGCGCATCGGCCCCACCGTGTGGGACGAGGACGGGCCGATGCCGATCGAGAACAGGTCGAGGACGCTCAGCGCCATGCTCAGGCTCCTTGGGGTGGGGACGGAGTGCGGACGGGGGCAGGGGACGGAGGGCGCGGCGGCCGGGGGTGGTGGCCGACGACGCGCGGCCGGGTCGTCCCGGCGCACCCCCACCCTAGGGGCAGGCGGGGTCCGGGGCCATGGCGCCGGGCGCACTACTGCCAGGTAGGCCGACGTCTACGTGGCAGTAGTGCGCCTAGCAGGGAGGGATCGGAGGGCGCGGCTCAGAGGATGTTGTCCTTCGACTCCTCCACCTGGGCGGCCGCCCGGAACGCGGCCAGGTCCCGCAGGTACTCGTCCGCGTGGCTGAACGCAGGCCCCTGCCCGGCCACGAGCATGACGCCCTCGAGCGGCTCGAACCGGGAGCGCCCGGCGTGGACGTCCTCGCCGGCGTCGGCGAGGGTGCGCAGCTGCCACCACGTGGGGGCCATGAGGTTGACCTCGCCGGCGCGGAAGCGGCGCAGCAGCTCGGCGGGGGAGGCCCAGCCGTGCTCGGCGGCCTCCGAGGACATCCGCTCGGGGCTCTGGCCCGCGGGCAGGTGCACGGCGAAGAAGAACGTGTCGTAGCGGCGCGGGCCGCCGTGCGGGGTGATCCACCGGGACCACGGCACGAGCGCGCCGGCGTCCGGGCGCAGCCCCTCGTCGCGCAGCAGGTCGCCGAAGTCCACCTCGTGCCGCTCGACGGCGTCGCGCAGGTCCTCGGGCAGGGCCGCCACGCGGTCCGGGTCCACGGGGGCGCCCGTGGCGGTGTCCCGGGCCAGGAGGACGCCGGTCTCCTCGAAGGTCTCGCGCACGGCGGCGGCGAGCACGCGGCCGGCGCCCTCGGCGGGGTCGAGCGCGGCGAGGGTGCCCAGGGCGTCCACCGGCTCGTGGGGCAGGCCCAGTCGGCGGCCCCAGGCGGCCAGGTCGGTGCCCTCCCACAGCGCATCCGGCAGGTCGTCGGCGGGGTCCACCCGGCCGCCGGGGAAGGCGGTGGCGTGGGCGCTGAAGGCCATGCTCCCGGCGCGGCGCAGCGCGAACACGGAGGTGTCCCCGTCCTGCTCCGGGCGCACCAGCATCAGGGAGGAGGCGGGGACGGCCGGGACGTCGGGCCGATCTCCGTCGGCGGGGCCGGCAGAGGGTGCGGCGGAGGGTGCGGCAGGGCTCACGGAGGCTCCCCTGATCTTCGGTGGATGGCGGTTCGGCCGCGCCGTGGGCCGGCCCGTATTCTGTAGCGTAGGTCACTGTGCCCGGGGTGTGAGGCCCCGGGGTGAGAACGCGACGCGAGGAGGAGACGCCGTGAAGATCCTGGTGCTGGCCAAGCAGGTGCCGGACACGTGGCAGGAGCGTGAGCTGAGCCTGGACACGGGCTGGGTGGTGCGCGACGGCGCCGCGGAGCCCGTGCCGGACGAGATCAGCGAGCGGGTCATGGAAGTCGCCCTCGGCTGGCGGGACGCCGGGACGGACGCGGAGATCGTGGCCCTGACCGTGGGCCCGGAGGACTCCTCGAAGACGCTGCGCAAGATGCTCGCCATGGGCGCGGACGCCGCCGTGCAGGTCACGGACGACGCGCTCGTCGGCTCCGACGCCGTGGAGACGGCCCGCGTGATCGCCGCCGCGGTCGAGCGCGAGGGCGCCGACCTCGTGCTCGCCGGCACCGTGTCCACCGACGGCGGCACCGGCGTCGTCCCGGCCATGGTGGCCGAGCTTCTCGACCGGCCCTACCTGCCGCACGCCGAGGCCCCCCAGCTCGCCGACGGCGAGCTGACCGGCACCGTGGCGACCTCGGACGCGGACGTGCGCGCCGCCGTCGCCCTGCCCGCCGTGGCCGGCCTGACCGAGAAGACCGCCGAGCCGCGGTTCCCGAACTTCAAGAACATCATGGCGGCCAAGAAGAAGCCGCTGACCGTGCTGTCCCTGGCCGACCTGGGCATCGCCGCGGGCCCGGCCGAGGCCGCCTACCGCTCCGTGATGGTCTCGGCGGACACGCGCCCCGAGCGCGCGGCCGGCGAGAAGGTGTCCGACGACGGCACCGCCGCCCAGCAGCTGGTGGACTTCCTCGCCGGGCGGGGGCTGGTGTGAGCGCGAACGTGGAGGAGACCGAGATGACCATGCAGAACGACGCCGTGACCAGCGGCCGCACCGTGCTGGTGCACGCCGAGCTCGGCGCGGACGGCGCCCTGCGCCCCGTCGTGGCCGAGCTGCTGGGCGCCGCCGCCACCGTGGGCGTGCCCGAGGCCGTCCTGGTGACGGGCGCCGCGACCCAGGACGCCGCCGTCGCCCGCCTGGGCGAGCTCGGCGCCGCCCGCGTGCACGTGCTCGTGGCCGAGGACGCCGCCGGCACCCTCGGCGACGCGGCCGTGCAGGCCCTCGCCGCGGTGACCGCCCGCACCGCCCCCGTGGCCGTGCTGCTCTCCGGCAGCCCGGAGTCCCGCGCCGTGGCCGGACGCCTGTCCGTCCGTGCCCGCGGCCCCGTGTGCGCGGACGCCGTGGCGCTGCGCTGGGCCGACGACGAGGTGATCGCCCGCCACTCCGTGTTCGGCGGCGACTTCCTCAGCGAGTCCACCGGCGAGGGCGGCCCGCGGATCATCACGATGCGCCCCGGCGCCGTCTCGGACCGCGCCCCGGCCGTGGCCTCGCCCGAGGTCGTGAAGGTGGCCGCCGCCGAGCTCGGCGCCGTCACCGCCGGCGCCCGCGTGCTCGAGACGACGCCGCGCGTCCAGCAGGCCGACCGTCCCGCCCTGCGCGGGGCCAAGACGGTCGTCTCCGGCGGCCGCGGCGTGGGCTCCGAGGAGGGCTTCGCGATCGTGGAGGAGCTTGCCGACGCGCTCGGCGCGGCCGTGGGCGCCTCCCGCGCCGCCGTCGACGCCGGCTACACCGCGGCGGACCGCCAGGTGGGCCAGACCGGCGTCATCGTGTCCCCGAACCTCTACATCGCCCTCGGCATCTCCGGCGCCATCCAGCACCTGGCCGGCATGAAGACGGCGAAGACCATCGTGGCGATCGACAAGAACGAGGACGCCGAGATCTTCGAGTACGCCGACTTCGGCGTGGTCGGGGACATCTTCAAGGTGGTCCCGCAGGTCATCGAGCAGCTGCGCGCCCGACGCGGCTGAACCGCTGCGGGCGCGGTCCGCCCCGGACCGCGCCCCCCGGACCCGTCCCTTATACCCAGCTGACGCCGCCGACGAGCCTACGCGCGTGTGTCTTGTAGCGACGCCGGTTCTCG
>NZ_JANQCJ010000250.1:0-1208 GCF_024723355.1 Micrococcus sp. HG099
GGCCAGCTCCGCCAGCGCCCGGCGCAGGGCGCTGTTCGGGGCGGCCTCGGCGAGCACCTGGCCGCCGAGCAGGGCGCGGTCGGCCGCCGCGGGGTCCCACGGCAGGAACGCGGCCAGCGGGATGCCGGCGGACGCGAAGCGGGACCAGACGGCCTCCACCTGGGACCGGGGCGAGACGCCCGCCGCCGCGGGGCGCAGGCGGTTGACCACCACGCGCAGCCGGGCCTCGGGGGCGGCCTCGACGAGCTCCTCGGTGCCCCGGACGAGCCGCGGCAGGGAGACGGCGTCCGGGCCGCCGACGGCGAGGACCTCGTCCACGGCGGCCAGCGCCGCCAGGGTGGCGCCGTTGCGCTGCGGCGCCGGGACGTCGAAGGAGAGCTCCTCGTCCTGCTCCAGGCCGAACCCGACGTCCACCACCACCTGCTCCCAGCGCTCCCGGGCGGCGGCGAGCAGGGACGTGAGGGCGGCGGGGCGCAGCTCGGGCCAACGGTCCACGCGGGTCAGCCCCGTGAGCACGGTGAGTTCGGCCCCGGCGACGCGGACGCGCACGCCCGCGGCCTCCAGGTCCGCGGGGCCCAGCGGCCCGTGGTCGGCGCGCCGGACCGCCCGGGCCACGCCCGCCGACTCCTCGGTCAGGCCGAGGTGGGCGCCCACCGACGGGCCGTACGTGTCCAGGTCCACCAGCAGCGTGCTCCGGCCCGCGACGGCGTGCTCGGCCGCCAGGTTCACGGCGACCGTCGTGCGTCCGGGGGCGCCGGTGGGCCCCCACACCACGATGACGCGCGCGTCCCCGGGCGTTCCGGAGGCCTCCACGTCCGGCCGGTCCTCGGCGGGCTCCGCCGCGTCGCCGTCCGGGTCCCGCGGGTCCGGGCGGTCGACGTCCGGCACGGACCGGCCCGCCGCATCGGCGTCCCACGCCGCGAAGTCCTGCGCGTCGTCCCGAGCGAAACCGTCCTGCGCGCGGTCCTGCGCGCGGTCCTGCGCGACACCGTCCCGGGTGACACCGCCCTGGGCGGCGTCGGCCGGCACGAGGTCGTCCCCCGCCCGGCCGCCGCGTCGGCCGTCGTCCACGGCCTCGTCGCCGGCGCCCGCCTCCGGCCGCGCGGCGCTCGCAGCGGACCGCTCCGGGTCCCCTCCGAGCAGGGGCGGGCCGAGGCGGGGGGGGGCGGCGAGCACCCCCGAGGGCCGCCCGGACCCCGTCGCTTTTT
>NZ_JANQCJ010000251.1:0-1172 GCF_024723355.1 Micrococcus sp. HG099
GCCCACCCCGTCGGCCACGCGCAGCCGCCACGTGCCGGCCGCGTGGCCGGCCGCGTCCGCCACGGCCAGCACGACCTCGCCGGCGACCTCGGGCGCGTAGCCGCGCCCGCCCAGGCACACCGGCACGTCCAGGACGCGCAGGTAGAGGTCGTCCCAGACCGACTTCGTGCGCACTCGCCGGCGGTCGGCGAGGACCTGCTCGAGCCCGCCGTCGTCCGGGCAGCGGGTCATGCGCAGCCTCTCGATCAGGTCCAGGCGCGTCAGGTACCGCCACAGCTGGCGGGCGGCGGCGTCCGTGGCGGCGAGGAACACCTCGACGGACACGGTGGTCGGCTCCTTACCCCACCCGTCGAAGCGGTAGAGCGCGACGCCCTGCACGGCCCCGTCCGCGTCGCGGTGCACGGCGGCGAACAGGCCCGAGCCCCTGCCGTCGTTCTTCGCGGCGCTGCGGTCCTCCCACCGGATGACGTGCCCCGTCGGGCGGTGCACGCTGCCGGGGGTGCCGCGCCGCACGCGATCGTGCAGCGCCTCGACGACGCCGGCCAGCTCCCGCGGGTCCTCCCGCAGCACCGTGCCGGCGTCCTCGTCCGTCCGGCCGGCGGCGTCGGCCGCCAGCACGACGTCGCCGCGCACGTCCACGCGCACGGTGCGGGCCGTCGAGGCCGCGCCGAAGCCGAACCGCCCGTAGATGGTGGACTCCGAGGCGGTGAGGGCGGCGACCGGCACCCCGGCGGCGACGGCCTCCTCGAGCGAGGCCGTCATCATGGCGCGCAGGATCCCGCGGCGGCGGTGCCCGGGCGAGACGGTGACGTTCGAGATCATCCACACCGGCAGCTCGGCCCCCGGCGAGGTGGTCAGCCGGGACGTCCAGTCCACGAACGTGCCCACGGGCTCGCGCCGGGCCGGGTCGTCCGCGGAGAGGTAGACGCCGCGCAGGACCTTCGCGTCGTCCGCGGAGACGCCCAGATCCTGGTCCGCCGCCGCCCCCTGGGGCACCTCCTCGTAGAAGCCCTTCTCCACGGCGGCGGTGTGCCGCACGTGCGCGGGGTGCTCGGTGCGGGCCGGGTCCGCGCCGTCGGAGCCGCGGCTCAGCGGGGCCAGGGTGCGCAGGACGAGGCCGTGCCGGGCCAGGGCGTCCTGCGCGGCGGGGGCGGCGGGGGCGGGGGCAGCGG
>NZ_JANQCJ010000252.1:0-1162 GCF_024723355.1 Micrococcus sp. HG099
CGCGAATCCCGCGAGCGTGGCGGCGGTCAGGAGCGCCCCGAGGCCCACGCCGAGGGCCCCGGACGGCCAGGGCCGCAGCGCGCCGGGCAGCCCAGCGGCGGCGTGCGCCACCACCCCGATCCAAGCCGAGGGCCACTGGACGAGCCACACGAGCGCGGCCGCCACGGCGGGGGCCGGCAGCACGAGGGCGGCGGCGAGGGTGCCCAGCACCGTCACCGGGGCCACCGCGGGCGCCGCCACGAGGTTGGCCAGGACGGCGTAGGCGGAGAGCTCCCCGGTCATCGCCAGCAGGACCGGCTGGCACGCCAGGTGGGCGGCGAGGGTCACCGCGAGCGACGCGGACAGCCAGCGGGCCGCGGCGTCGGGCAGGACGCGGCGCAGGGGCCCGTGCAGGGTGCGGTCGCCCCAGGACCCGGCCAGGACGATCCCGGCGGTGGCCGCGAGGGAGAGGTGGAAGGCCGGCTCGACGGAGAGGGACGGCACGGCCACGAGCAGGGCGGTCCCGCCGACGGCCAGGAGCGCGAAGGCCTGGCGCCCGCGGCCGAGGAACACGGCGACGGCGCCGAGCGCGCCCATGACGGCCGCCCGCAGCACCGAGGGCTCGGGCCCTACCACGACGACGAAGACCGCCAGCAGCCCCAGCCCGGTGGCGATCACCACGGCGCGGTGCACGCGCAGAGACCGCAGGGCCACGGCGGTGAAGCCGAGCAGCAGGGCGACGTTCGCCCCGGATACCGCGGAGAGATGGGAGAGCCCGGACGCCTTCATCGCCGCGTCGAGCGGGCGCCCCTGGGCGGAGCGGTCGCCCAGGACGAGCCCCGGGATGAGCTCGGGGGCCGTGCCGGCGGTGCCCGCGGCCGCGGCCCGGAACGCGGCGCGCAGGGCCTCCCGCCGCGGGGGCGGCTCGTCCTCGACGGAGGCGGCACCGTGGGCGGCGTCCGCCGCCGGGCACGGCCCCGGGGTGGGCGCCGCGGCCGCGGTGAGGAACACCGTGCCGTCGCCGGCGTCCGGGGTGACGACGACGCACAGCACGGTCGAGGCCGGCGGGCCGACGACCCGTCCTCCTGGGGCGGGCTCGGAGTCCGGAGCGGTGCCCAGCGCGGACGGGACGGTGCCGGGGCCCGACAGGCGGGCGGCGACCGCCGCCTCCGGAGCTCGGGGG
>NZ_JANQCJ010000253.1:0-1160 GCF_024723355.1 Micrococcus sp. HG099
CCGCCAGCCGGCGGACGACGACGGCCGGTGCGGCGCCCGCGCGGGCACCAGCCGCCAGCGCCGCGTCCACCAGCGCCCACCCGGGGTCCGGGGGCGGTGTGCGCCACGGCGGGCACCAGCGTCGGCGCGAGCGGTCGGGCGAGGCGTCGTGGGTGTCGCCAGGCGGATGCTCGTCGCGGCGAAGACCGCGGACATCCGGAGCATCCCGGCCGGTCGACAGGTCACCGGCCGCGTCCCAGGCGAGCCGCTCGGCCCGCAGCCGCGCCGCGTGGCGGGCGTGGCCGTCGTCGTCGGGCAGCATGCGGGCGGTCTCCCGCCAGGCCGCCTCCTCGGTGAGGCCCGCGGACACGAGCGCCGCCCAGCGGCGCAGGACGACGACGAGCTCCTCCGTGGCGTCCTCCGGCGCCGCGGTGCTCACCGGCTCCCCCGCCCCGCCAGCCGGGCCGCGAGCGCCCGCAGGCCCGGCCCCTCCGCGGTCGAGCCGTCCCCGGGCCCCGGTCCAGGGGTCCAGGTGAGGGCGGGCAGCAGGGCGAACCCCCGCGCGTCGGGATCGGGGACGGCCAGCTCCACGGGGTGGCGGCCGTGGCGGTCCCGGACCAGGTGGACCACCGCGTCGACCCCCGCGCGGGCCTGCGCCGCCACCGTGTCCGGCCCCCAGCCGGCCAGGGAGCCCATGGCCGTCAGCCGCGCCGGGACGTCCGCAGCACCGTTGGCGTGCAGGGTGCCCCACGCGCCCTGGTGGCCGGTGTTGAGCGCCGTGAGGAAGTCGGCCACCTCGGCGCCGCGGCACTCCCCCACGACGAGCCGGTCCGGGCGCATCCGCAGCGCGTGGCGGATCAGCTCGGCCAGGCCCACCGCGCCCGCGCCCTCGGCGTTGGCGGCGCGGCACTGCAGGGCGACGACGTGCGGGTGCTCCGGGGCGGCCTCCGCGGTGTCCTCCACGGTGAGGATCCGCTCGTCGCCCGGCACGCAGCCCAGGGCGGCGGCGAGGAGGGTGGTCTTGCCCGTGCCCGTGGCGCCGCTGACCAGCACGCTCGCCCGGTCCCGGACCAGGGCCTCCAGGGCCTCGCCCCACAGGTCGCCGTCGGGCCAGCCCGCGGCCAGCTCCGCCAGCGAGGGCGTGCGCGCGGCCGGGATGCGCAGGCTCAGCAGGGTCCCCC
>NZ_JANQCJ010000254.1:0-1133 GCF_024723355.1 Micrococcus sp. HG099
CCCGTGCCCGCCCCGGCCCCGCCCGTGCGCGCGGTGCGGGCCCGCGGGGTCTGCCGGCCCGTGCGGTGGGCGGTCTTGCCGAGGGAGAGCAGGCCGCGCACGGGGGCGAAGGTGTCGTTGCCGACCTCCCCGGCCCACACCAGCCCCCACAGCGTCTCGAGCACGGCGGGCCCGCGCGCGAGGTCGGCCCCGGTCCCGTGCCCGTCCGGCCCGCCCGTGCCCAGCCGGGCGGACTGGGCGGCCCGCACCCGCTCCACGAGCTGCGGGAAGAACCACGCGCCGCCTCCGGCGAGCACCTCGCGCACGTCAGCGCGCAGGGCGGCGTCCCGCGGCGCGGCCGCGTCCGGGCCCGTGCCGTCGGGCCGCTCGGGCAGGCGCAGGGTGAGGTCCACGGCGTCGGCGGGGTGCAGGGCCACCCAGCCGTCGTTGCCGGCGGCCTCGGCCACGCCGGACCACACGTACTCCCCCGTGGCCAGCAGCTCGTCCAGCAGGGCGGGGGCGTAGTCCCGCACCCGCGTGGGCAGGACGAGCGACTCCCACGCGCTCGCGGGCAGGGGCGTGCCGGCCAGCTGGTCCAGCACGGTGGCCACGCCGTCCACGCCCTCGAGGGTGGCCGGCGGGCGCCACGCCCCGTCCCGGCCGACGCGCGGGCGCAGGTGCTGCCAGTCGGCGAGGAACCGCGCGTACGCGGACTGGTCCACCGGCTCCACCTCGGCGCGCAGCGCGGCGAGCGAGCGCAGGCGGATGCGCCGCAGCACCTCGGCGTCGCACCATTCGGCGTCCAGGCCCGTGGCCCCGGGGGCGCCGTCCGGGCGGAAGGCGCCGGTGCTCACGCGCCGCTCGGTGGCCAGGCGCTGCAGCACCGGCAGGACGACGGCGCCGCCCAGTCCCAGCGCGGCGCCCGCCTCGGCCGCGGTGAAGGGGCCGTGGGTGCGGGCGTAGCGGGAGACGAGGTCGCCGAGGGGGTCGTCCACGGGCTCGAGGAACGCGGCGGGCACGCCGTGGGGGATCGGGGTGCCGAGGGTGTCCCGCAGGCGGGCCGCGTCCTCCACGGCCGCGAACCGCTCGACGCCGTCCTGGCGCAGCCGGAACGCGCGACCGGCACGCTCCAGCCCGGCCAGCATCTCCCCGAC
>NZ_JANQCJ010000255.1:0-1132 GCF_024723355.1 Micrococcus sp. HG099
GATGAGTTTCGGGTGAGTTCTCGGGGGTCAGAGGGCCCGGGACCTCCGACAAGTCACCCGAAACGCAAGGGGGTGGGGCTGGACGGCGACGGCGGCCGGTCAGATCTCGAGGGCGGCGATCGCCTCCTGGGGGTCGTCGCCCCACGCCTCGGTGCCGAGGGCGCCGTCGAGGTAGTCCGCGTACCAGCGGCGCACCTCCTCCGACTGGAAGGCCTCGCGCAGGGCCCGGCCGGCCTCGGTGTCGCGGAAGCCCTCGCGGGTGGCCACCACCACACGGAACGGCACGGCGTCCTCGGCTGTCTCGAACAGCAGCGACTCGGAGATCGGCAGCCCGATCTTGGCCGACTGCCGGGCGAACAGGAACCCGGCGTCCGCGTCCTCGATGGTCAGCGCGAGCGACTGCTGGTCCACCTCCACGAACTCGTAGCCGTGCGGGTTGGCGGTGATGTCGTGCTGGGACAGCCGGATCACGGACACCCCCTCCCGCACCGTGATCTTCCCGGCCTGGGCCAGCAGGCGCAGCGCGCGCCCGTTGTTGGACGGGTCCACGGGCACGCTGATGCGGGCGCCGTCCGGCAGCTCCTCGAGCGAGGAGTACCGGGTGGAGAACAGCCCCGCCGGCGAGGTGTACACGTTGAACGCGGGCACCACGGAGGTGCCGTTGTCCGCGTTGAACTGCTTGAGATATGCGATGTGCTGGAAGAAGTTCGCGTCGAACTCGCCGCGGTCCACGGCGATGTTCGGCTGGATGATGTCCGTGACGAACGTGGTCTTCAGCTCCCAGCCGCGCTCGGCCAGCAGGCGCTCGGCGATCCGCACCGGCTCCTGGTACGGGGCGTCCTCCGTGGCGCACAGGGTGATGGTGCGGGAGGCGCCGCCACCGCCGGCGGCCGTGCCGGTGCGCAGGCCGCAGCCGGTGAGCAGGGCCGCGGAGCCGACGCCGGCCAGGCCCGCGAGGAGGGCGCGGCGGGACGGACGAGGGGACAGGGGCGAACGGGAGGACAGCGGGGAACGGGAGGTCATGGGGGGCTCCTTCTCGGGGCGCGGTCAGGGGAGGTCAGGGATGCGGCGGGTGCGGACGCCCCGGCCCGGGCGGGGCGACCGCCGGGGGCGGGCCGCCGTCGTCGGGAAC
>NZ_JANQCJ010000256.1:0-1110 GCF_024723355.1 Micrococcus sp. HG099
CTCCAGCACGTCGGCGGCGCGCTCGGCGACGTCGGCCTCGCGCCCCTCGAGGACGCTCGCGGCGGCCTCCAGGGCGTCCAGCCGGTCCGCCATGCCGCCGCGCAGCCGCTCCACCACGGAGGTGCCGGCGAGGGCCTTCGCCTCCCGCCAGGCGGCCACCAGCTCGCGCTCGTAGAGGCGCTGCCCCGCCTCCTTCGCGGTCCCCGCGGGGCCGCGGCCGAGCACGGCCACGGCGTCGAGGCGGGAGTCGTCCAGGCCGAGCATGAGGGCCTCGAGCCGCCGGGTGATCGCCTGCAGCCGCCGGCCCGAGGACGTCAGCGAGCCGAGGCCGCGCAGGCCGGCCGCCGTCGTCGCCAGGGACTCCAGGGCCAGCGCCAGGGTGAGCAGGGCGGCGGCGAAGCCGAGCGTGAGCACCGTGGTCAGCACCGCCGGCTCGACGTCCGGGGCGGGCGCCTCGCCCTCGCGGTCCGCGGACTGCATGGCCTGCCCGGCGCGCACCACGGCCGAGCCGACCTCCCCGGCCAGGCTCGCACCCTGCGCGTGCGGCAGGGAGCTGAGCACCACGCCCGCCACGGTCCAGGGCTCTGCCGTGTCCACGGTGTTCAGGGGCACGCGGCCCATCACGCGGCGGCCGTCCTCGAACACGAACACGGGCAGCACCACGGCGTCCCGGCGCAGCTCGCCCGTGGCCGGGTCCAGGAGCGCGCCCGACTCCGCCACGACCCGCCGCAGCCCCTCCGCGGTGGCCGTGGGGTCCAGGTCCACGCCGAGCTCGGACCACGGCCCCTTCCCGTCCTCCGCGTCGGTGCGGGTGGCGCGCGGGGTCAGGTAGGCCTCGCCGGCGCGCACGGCCACCACCACGTCCAGGGCGCGCGGGAAGGTGCCGTCCACGTGCTCGGCGACGCGCTCGACGTCGATCCCGTCCGCCGGGCCGTCCACGCTCACGCTGCGCAGCGCCTCGGAGCCCACGAGTCGGTACGGGTCGGGCGGCAGGGCGGCGTCCGTGGCGCGCTGGGCGAACGGGAGGCTGACCAGCACCGCGAGCACCGCCACGAGGGCCCACGCGGCGCGGCGCAGGTGGGGCGACTCGGCGGGGCCGGCGGCCCGCAC
>NZ_JANQCJ010000257.1:0-1062 GCF_024723355.1 Micrococcus sp. HG099
GGCCACGTCCGCGGCCAGCACGGTGCCGAGCGCCCCGGCGAGCACGTCGCCCGTGCCGCCCATGGCCAGCTCCGGGCCGCCGTCGGCCACGAGCCACGCCTCGCCGTCGGGCTGGACGGTGAGCGTGCGCGGGCCCTTGAGCAGCACGGTCGCCCCGTGCGCGGCGCTCCAGGAGCGCAGGGCGGCCAGCGGGTCGGCGGCGTCGGCCCCGTCGGCCGGCAGCCGCTCGCGCAGTCGCGCCCACTCCCCCGCGTGCGGGGTCAGCACCACGGGCGTGCCGGCCTCGCGCAGCGCGCGCAGCTGGGCCGCGGTGACCAGCTCCAGGGCGGAGGCGTCCGCCACGAGCGCGGCCTCGGGCCGCTCGGCCAGGGCGGACAGCACGCCCTCCCAGCGGCGCCGCGCGTCGTCCTGCGTGTCCAGGCCCGGGCCGGCCACCCACGCGTCCGCGCGGTCCGGCGCGGGGCCCTCGGCGGAGACGAGCGCCTCGGGGTGCTCGGCGAGCACGCGGTCCCGGGTGGCCTCCGGCCCGGCGTGGTGGACCATGCCCGCCCCCGCATGCAGCGCCCCCGAGCAGCTGAGCACGGCGGCCCCCGGGTACCGCGGCGAGCCGGCCGCCACGGCCACGAGCCCGCGCGTGTACTTGTGGGCGTCCGGCGCGGGCGCCGGGTGGGCGGCGCGCACGGCGGCCTCGTCGGCGAGGTGCAGCCGGGCGGCCGGCGACGTCGGCAGCTGCGGGCCCAGCCCGATGTCCACGGGGTGGACCTCGCCCGCCAGCGCGGCCCCCTCGCCCACGAGCAGGCCGGTCTTCAGGGCGCCGAACGTCACGGTGGCGACGGCGCGCAGCGCCTCGCCCCGGACCTCGCCCGTGTCCGCGTCCACGCCGGAGGGCACGTCGCAGGCCAGCACGACGGCGTCGCGCGGCAGGGCCCGGGCCGCCGGCGGCAGGGTGAGCTCCCCCGCGAAGCCGGTGCCGAGCATCCCGTCGATGACCAGCGCGGCCGCGGCGGGCACCGCGTCGGCGCGCCGTCCCCCGGCCGCCCGCAGCGCCGCCCAGCCCTCGGC
>NZ_JANQCJ010000258.1:0-1061 GCF_024723355.1 Micrococcus sp. HG099
CCTCCCACGGCGCCGCGGCCGGCGCCTCCGCCGCCTCGCCGAGCCGCCGCCACACGGGGGCGCCGCCGTCGACGGCCCACCGGGAGGCGCGGAACGGGACGGGCTCGCGTCCCGCCGTGGATAGGATCGCGGACCCGGGCCGACGCGGGTCCAGGCGCGCGGCGGCGGCGGTGCCCACCAGGTCCCAGGACTCCTGCTCCGTGGCCGTGCGCAGGGCGATCGTGCTGCCGAGGTTGGAGCGCAGGTCCGAGCCGACCGCGCCCGTGGCGCGCTGCGTGGCCAGGACCAGGTGGAAGCCCAGGGAGCGGCCCGTGGCGGCGAGCCGCTGCAGCACGGCGGCGGCGTCCGGGTGGTCGTCCACGAGGACCCGCAGCTCGTCCACGGCCACCACGAGGCGGGGCAGCGCCGCCTCGGGGTGCCGGCGGCGGAACGCCGGATAGTCGCTCACCCCGGCCTCGGCGAACAGGGCCTCGCGCCGGTGCAGCTCGGCACGGATCGCGTTCAGGGCCCGCAGGGACGCCGCGCCCACGTGGTTCGTCTCCAGGCTCATGGTGTGCGGCAGCGCGGCCAGCGGACCGAAGGAGGCGCCGCCCTTGAAGTCCAGCAGGAGGAAGGCGGCCTCGGCCGGCGGGTGGTGGGCGGCCACCCCCAGGAGCAGCGAGAGCAGGAGGTCGGACTTGCCCGAGCCCGTGGTGCCGGCGAGGAGCAGGTGCGGGCCGTCGGCGGCGAGGTCGAGGGCCAGGGCGCCCGGGCCGCCGTCGGGCCCGGCCTCGAGGCTCACGCGCAGGGCGTCCACGGCGTCGCGGGTGCCGACGTCAGCCGGCGGGAAGAGGGCGCCGGCGCCGGCATCGGCCGGCAGCAGGCCCAGGTCCACCACGTCGTCGGCGAGCTCGGCGGCCCAGCCCGCGAGCGTCGCCGGGGCGATGCCGTCCGCCTCGAGCCCGGAGATCCGCTGCTCCTGGCCAGGGTCCGTGAGCGTCCCGCCGCGCAGGTCGACGACGGTCTCCCCGGGGGCGGGGTCCGCACCCGTGAAGTCGATCCGGGCTGGCTGCGCCCCGGTC
>NZ_JANQCJ010000259.1:0-1059 GCF_024723355.1 Micrococcus sp. HG099
GGGCCGGCCTGCCGGACGCCCGCGTGGCCGCCTTCGCCGCCGTGCTCGCCGCCCCGGTGTGCACCGCGCTGGCCGGCCGCGCGCTCTCGCTGTGGCGCACCGCCGCCGCGGTCGGCGTCGCCCAGGGCCTGTTCCACGTGCTCTACGGGATCGCCGCCGGCGGCCACGCCGTGGCCCCCGCCGCCGGGGTCGACCCGGCCCACCTCCACCACGCCGCCGCCGCGGCGGGACCCCTGGTCTCCGTGAGCGCCGGGCCGGTCGCCGGACACGTCCACGCCGCCGACCCGCTGATGCTCGCCGCCCACGCGGCCGCGGCGGTGCTCACCGTGCTGGTGCTGCGCCGCGGCGAGGCCCTCGTGCTCGCCGTCGCCGAGCGCGTCCTCCAGGCCGTGCTCCCGCGCGCCGCCTCCGCCGGCCCGCTCCCGCTTCCGTCCCCCGCGCGCGTCCCGGCGCTGCCGGCGCCGCGGCCGACGGAGTCCCTCGTCCTGCTGGGCACCCCGGGGCGGCGCGGACCGCCCTTCGCCCTCGCGGCCTGACGACGCCGGCCCCCCGCGTCCTCGAGGCCCGACCGCGCCCGACGACCCTTCGGCACGGTCCGCCCGCGGCGTCCGCCGCGGACCCGAGCGGACCGGTGAGGACACCATGCATCACCCCCATGAGAACGCACGCCCGCGCCGGGGAGCCGGCCGCGCCGCCCGCACGGCGGCCGGCCTGGCCCTGATCCCGGCGCTCGCCCTGGCCGGGGCCGCCCCCGCCGCCGCCCACGACGAGCTCGTCCGCACGTCCCCGGGCGTCGACGAGACCGTCGGCACCGCGCCCGAGCGGGTCGCCCTGACCTTCAGCGGCGACCTGATCGACGGCGAAGGCATCCAGAACCTGCTCCAGGTGAGGGACGCGGCCGGCAACCAGTGGCAGGCCGAGCCCGGGACCGTGGACGGTCCCGGCTTCTCCGCGCCGCTGTGCGAGGGGCTGCCCAACGGCGACTACCGCGTCGCCTACCGGGTGGTCTACTCGGACGGGCACTCCGAGGAGCGCGCGTTCGGGTTCGCCGTGGACGAC
>NZ_JANQCJ010000025.1:0-24913 GCF_024723355.1 Micrococcus sp. HG099
GGCCGGTATCGTGGCCGCGTACCTGCAGTTCCACGCCGAGCGGCGCCTAGTGTCCCTGTCCGTCCTGGACCAGGACCTCGGCCTCCCCGCCCCGCGCGTCGAGAGGAGACCATGAGAGCCGACCGTGCCCCGCAGTCCCCGCCGCCGCACCCCTCCGGTGCGGTCGCCCCCCGGATCGACCCGCGGTTCGTCCCCCGCCACGTGGCGATCGTGATGGACGGCAACGGGCGCTGGGCCAACCAGCGCGGCCTGCCCCGCACCGAGGGTCACCGGGCCGGCGAGGCGGCGCTGCTGGACGTCGTCGCCGGCGCCGTGGAGCTGGGCGTGGGGCACGTGTCCGCGTATGCGTTCTCCACGGAGAACTGGCGGCGCTCGGCGGAGGAGGTGCGCTTCCTCATGGGCTTCTCCCGGGACGTGCTGCGCCGCCAGCGGGACACCCTGCACTCGTGGAACGTGCGCATCCGCTGGAACGGGCGCGCCCCGCGGCTGTGGACCCCCGTGATCCGCGAGCTGCAGGAGGCCGAGGAGCTCACGCGGCACAACACCGGCACCACGCTGCACATGTGCGTGAACTACGGCAGCCGCGCGGAGATCCAGGACGGCGTGCAGGCCCTCGCCGAGGAGGTCCGGGCCGGGCGGATGCGGCCGGCGGACATCACCGAGGACGTCATCACGCGCTACCTGGACCGCGGCTTCCGTGCCGGCAAGGACGTCGACGTCGTCCCGGACGTGGACCTGTTCCTGCGGACCTCGGGGGAGCAGCGCCTGTCCAACTACCTGCTCTGGCAGTCCGCCTACGCGGAGCTGCTCTTCCTCGACGTGCTGTGGCCGGACGTGGACCGCCGCACGCTCTGGGAGGCCGTCGAGACCTACGCCCGGCGGGACCGCCGGTACGGCGGCGCCGTGGACACCCCTCAGCCGGCGCCGTCGTCCGGCGCGCCGGACTCGGCCTCGGACGCCGACGGCGGCGCGTAGGCTCCCAGCCACGTGAGCGTCGCGGCGCCGGCCGCCTCGCGCACCGACGCGGGGGAGGCGAACACGTCGTGCAGGGCGTCGGGGAGCCGATGGACCGTGACCCGGTCGCCCAGCCGCAGGGACCTGCGGGCCATGGCGTCCGGGTCCAGCACGATGTCCGAGGCGAGCATCGCCTCGTCGTAGGAGGTGCCGCGGTGGCCGCGCGCGGAGACCAGCACGAGGATCGGGGCGCTGACCTGCAGGCGCCGGGCCACCGTGCGGTGCCCCTTGAGGACGGCGCTGAGCCAGGCCGCGGGCACCTCGAAGGCGTGGGTGGGCCGCCACAGCGGATGCAGGTCCCACTCGCCCTCGGCCTGGTCGGAGAGGGTGCGCCAGTAGTAGTCGATGCGGGGCAGGGTGAGCATAGCGTACGGCTTGAGGGCGGAGACCGGGTCCACGATCGTCTTGGCCAGCAGCCGCACGCCCGCGCTGCCCTGCATCTCCAGCCAGGGGCTGTTCAGCACGAGGGCGGAGATCCGGCCCGGATTGCGGTGCGCCCACAGGGAGGCGATGAGGCCGCCCGTGGAGTGGCCCATGAGCACCGGCGGCAGGGGATGGTCCTCGGCGATCGTGGCCAGGGCCGCCTCGAGGTCGGCGTCGTAGCGGGCGAGGTCGTCCGTCCAGCCGGGGGTCTGCCCCTCGCGCAGCGAGCGGCCGTAGTGGCGCAGGTCCACGGCGTGGAAGGCGTAGCCGGCCTCCTCGAACGCGCGCGCCAGGGGCGCGTTGTAGAAGTAGTCGCTCCAGCCGTGGACGGAGAGGATGGCGCGCCGGGTCCGGTCCCGCGGGCCCGTGGCCTGCGGCCGCACCACTGTGACAAGGTTCTGGCCTTGTTCGTCCGTGTCGAGGCCGAGGGTGAGGCGCTCGAAACCGGCCATCCCATCCTCCACCCAGCCCAGGCCCGGGGGGTCGTCCAGCAGCGGGCGGGTGTCCTCGTCGGTGGGCCCGCCCTCGGGGGGCCGGCTCGGCTCCGACTCGTCGGCGGGGATGGGCTGCTCGGCCGGCTCGATGGACATGCGTCCCACTCTAGGAGCGCACCGTGGCCCCGGGCACGCGCGTGGGAGGATGGGCCCATGCAGCTGCCCGATCCCAAGGCCGCCGTCGACGGCGTGCTCACCTCCCGTGCCCCCCGCCTCTACCCGCCCTTCTTCCGCGCCGTGTTCGGCGGCATGGATGCCGAACAGGCGCACCACCGCGGCTTCGACGCGATCCGGCTCGCCGAGCGCACGGGCGCCTCGGCGGCCCTGCGCGCGGCCTTCCGCCCGGACCCGCTGCTGGCCCGCACCGTCATGGGGCTGCGGTTCCCCACGCCGTTCGGCCTCGCCGCCGGCTTCGACAAGGAGGGGAGGGGGACCGCCGCCCTGGCGGACCTGGGCTTCGGCCACATCGAGGTCGGCACCATCACCGCCCAGGCGCAGCCGGGCAACCCGCAGCCGCGCCTGTTCCGCCTGGTGGAGGACCGCGCCCTGGTGAACCGGATGGGCTTCAACAACGACGGCGCCGCCGCGGTGGCCCCCCGCCTGGCCCGCACGCGCGCCGTCTTGGAGCGCCGCTTCGGCGCCGTGCGCCCCGTGCTCGGCGTGAACATCGGCAAGACCAAGGTCGTCGCGCTCGAGGACGCGGCCGAGGACTACCGCGCCTCCACGCGGCTGCTCACTCCGCACGCGGACTACCTCACGGTGAACGTGTCCTCGCCCAACACGCCCGGCCTGCGCCAGCTCCAGGAGATCGACGCCCTCGAGCCGATCCTCACCGCCGTCCGCGAGGAGGCGGACCGCGTGGTGACCGGACGCCGGGTGCCCCTGACCGTGAAGATCGCCCCGGACCTCACGGACGAGGACGTGCGCGCCGTCGCCGCCCTGGCCGAGCGCCTCGGGCTCGACGGGGTGATCGCCACCAACACCACGATCTCCCGGGAGGGTCTGGCCACGCCCCGCGCCGACGTCGACGCCCTGGGCGCCGGCGGCCTCTCCGGCGCGCCCCTGAAGGAGCGTTCGACGGAGGTGCTGCGGGTGCTGCGGGCGGCCCTGCCCGTCGGCACCGCCGTGATCAGCGTGGGCGGCGTGACCGACGCCGACGACGTCCAGGCCCGGCTGGACGCCGGCGCGGACCTCGTCCAGGGGTACACGGCCTTCCTCTACGAGGGCCCGTTCTGGGCCGGGCGCATCTCCGCCGGCCTGGCGTGCACGCTGCGCGGCTGATCGCGGCACGCACCCGCATGCGAGGAGGCCCGGACCCCGCAGGGGTCCGGGCCTCCTCGCATGGTCGCCCGGCGGACGGGCGGGGCTCAGGCGGGGAACTGGCCGCGCTTGACCTGGGGCTTGGGCAGGCGCAGGCGGCGGAACTGCAGGGCGCGCATCACGCCGTAGAAGCCGGTGCCCGACTCGGGCTCCCCGAAGCGCTCCGTGAGGCCCTTCTTGATGCGGCGGGCCACGATGAGGCTCTCGATCACCACGAGCGCGACGAGCGCGTAGAGGCTGATCATGAGGAACAGCTGGACCTCCCGGCCGGGGAGGAACATCAGCAGCACGTAGGCGAAGACCACGGGCATGAGCCACTCGCCGATGCCGGTGCGGGCGTCCACGTAGTCGCGCACCCAGCGCTTCTGGGGGCCGCGGTCGCGCAGGGGCAGGCCGCGCTCGTCGCCGGTCTCGAGGGCCACACGCTGGCGCATGCGGTCCTGGGCGGCCGCCTCGCGCGCGGCCTTGCGGGCCGCCTTGCGGTCCTCGGGGACCATCGTGCGGCGGCGCGCCGCCTCCTGGTCGCGGCGGCGTGGGGTGGGGCCCTGCTTGCCCTGTGCCCGGTCGCGGGGCGCCTCCGGGTCCGCGGCGGGGCCGTCGGCGCGGACGGCCGTGGAGCCGTGGGTCGAGGGGGCGGGCGCGGTCTCGGGGGTCTTGTCTCGCTTGAACACCCGCCCAGTCTAGTCGGGCCGCGAGGCGCGGGGCCGGGAGGGGGCGGGTCCGGACGTCTAGGCTGGCGGGCATGACTGAGACCACACCCCCCGTGCGGGACGACGCCGCCCTCGTGGCGGCCGTGCGCGACGCCGTCGACGCCCGCTTCCCCCAGACCCTGCAGACCCTGACCGACCTGGTGGCGATCCCGGGCATCGCGTGGGACTCCGCCGACCGCGCCCAGCTCGAGCGCTCGTCCGAGGCCGTCGCGGCCCTGCTGCGCCAGGCCGGCCTGCAGGGCGTGGAGATCGTGACGGAGACCCGTGAGGACGGACGCCCCGGCGGCCCAGCGGTCATCGGCGAGAAGCCCGGTGCGTCCGACAAGCCCACCGTCTTGTTGTACGCCCATCACGACGTGCAGCCCATCGGTGACGAGGCGCTGTGGGACACCGAGCCCCTCGTGGCCACCGAGAAGGGCGGCCGCCTCTACGGCCGCGGCGCCGCCGACGACAAGGCGGGCATCATGGTCCACCTCGCGGCCCTGGCCGCCCTGAAGGACGTGCTGCCCGACGCCGGCGTCGGCGTGCGCGTGTTCATCGAGGGCGAGGAGGAAGCCGGCTCCCCGACCTTCCGCACCTTCCTCGAGAACCACCGCGCCCGACTGGAGGCCGACGCCATCGTCGTCGCCGACTCCTCGAACTGGGCCGTGGGGGAGCCGGCGCTCACCACCTCCCTGCGCGGGCTCGTGGACGGCACCGTGACCGTGCGCGTGCTCGACCACGCCGTGCACTCCGGCATGTTCGGCGGCCCCGTGCTGGATGCCGTCGTCCTGCTCTCGCGTCTCATCGCCACCCTGCACGACGCCGACGGCGCCGTGGCCGTCCCCGGCCTCGAGCCGCGGCGCTCCGCGAGCCTGGACTACCCGGAGGACGTCTTCCGCGCCGACGCCGGCGTCCTGGACTCGGTCACCCTCGCCGGGCGCGGCCCCGTGGCCGACCGGCTCTGGAACGCCCCGGCGCTGAGCGTGATCGGCATCGACGTGCCCTCCGTCGCGGAGTCCTCGAACACCATCCAGCCGCAGGCCCGCGCCAAGTTCTCGCTCCGCCTGGGCCCCGGGATGGACCCGGCCGAGGCGTTCGAGGCGCTCAAGGCCCACCTCGAGGCGCAGTCCGCGGCCGTGCTCGGCGCCGAGATCACCGTGGAGGCGGGGGAGTTCGGGCAGCCGTTCGACACCGACACCTCGGACCCGCTCGCCGCCGCCATGATGGGCGCCCTCGGGGACGCGTGGGGCGTGGCCCCCAAGGAGGCCGGCATGGGCGGATCCATCCCGTTCACCGCGGACCTCGCCGAGGTGTTCCCGGACGCCACCATCCTCATCACCGGCGTGGAGGACCCGGACTCGCGCGCCCACTCGGCCAACGAGTCCCTGCACATCGAGGACTTCCGGCGCGCCGTCGTCGCCGAGGCCCTCTGGCTCGCCCGCCTCGCCGGCTGAGACGGACCCGGCCCGCCGCGACCTCGCGCGCGGGCCGGGAATGGCCGCCGCGGGGATAGTGTTGAGCAGACGACACCGCGCGCGACGGGCCCGGCCCGCCGGCGCGCCCCCCCTGATCCTCAAGGAGGTCACGATGGCTCTGTCCGCGGACGAGACCGGCGTCGAGATCGGCGCCACCCAGGATGCCGAGGGCCTGCCCCCGCACGAGGTCGAGCTGACCGACGTCGCGGCCGGCAAGGTGCGCTCGCTGCTCGAGCAGGAGGGCCGCACCGACCTGCGCCTGCGCGTGGCCGTGCAGCCTGGCGGCTGCTCCGGCCTCATCTACCAGCTCTACTTCGACGAGCGCGTGCTCGACGGGGACACCGTGCGCGACTACGACGGCGTCCAGGTGATCGTCGACAAGATGAGCGTGCCCTACCTCATGGGCGCCACCATCGACTTCGAGGACACCATCTCGAAGCAGGGCTTCACGATCGACAACCCCAACGCCGTCGGCTCCTGCGCCTGCGGCGACTCCTTCCACTGACGCGCGGGGGCGCATCCGCCCCGCCCGTGAGACGACCCGGCGGGTCGGCCCCAGGCCGGCCCGCCGTCGTCGTGCCCGGGGGAGCAGG
Source organism: Micrococcus sp. HG099 (assembly GCF_024723355.1). Lineage (NCBI taxonomy): Bacteria > Bacillati > Actinomycetota > Actinomycetes > Micrococcales > Micrococcaceae > Micrococcus > Micrococcus sp. HG099. Next base: position 6,012 of record NZ_JANQCJ010000025.1, read on the forward strand.
CCCCGCCGGCGCGTCCAGGAGGCTCGGACCCGACTCCCAGACACGATCCTGACGTGTCACGGTGCGGCGAAACGGCCCACGTCGGCTTAGACTGGCTGACGAATCATCAGGGCATACCCGCGCTCCCTGCGTGGCACCTGCGAGAACTCGCGGAACCACCGGGGTGACGGGCCCGCCCCTCGCACACGAGATGAAGAGGAAGGCCGTCTGTGAGAGCACAGAATGACGCCGGACGTCGGACTCGCCGCCGCTGGACCGCCGGTGCCGTGGGCACCACGGCGCTCCTGGTGCTGACCGGCTGCTCGGCAGAGGTCCAGCGCGGCTGGTACCCCGGCACCCGGGAGACCACCAACCACAACGCCCAGCTCACCGACCTGTGGGTGAACTCCTGGATCGCGGCCCTGGTCGTGGGCCTGCTCGCCTGGGGCGCCATGATCTGGTGCATGGTGGCCTACCGCCGCCGCAAGAACGATCAGGGCTTCCCGAAGCAGACGGCCTACAACGTGCCGCTCGAGACCATGTTCACGATCATCCCGATCCTCATGGTCTTCACCCTGTGGGGCTTCACCGACCGCGTGCAGACCGAGGTGGACCGTCCCGTGGACGACTCGCCGCTGACGGTCACCGTCTACGGCAAGCAGTGGTCCTGGGACTTCAACTACTCCTACGAGCAGGAGAACGGCGAGGTCGTGGAGGCCCACTACTCGGGCATCCAGGCTCAGCTGGACGGCTCCGAGGGCGTCCGTGACACCCTGCCCGTCCTCTACCTGCCGAACGACGTGCCGGTCCACTTCGAGCTGAAGTCCCGCGACGTGGCGCACTCCTTCTGGATCCCGCAGTTCCTCCAGAAGCGCGACATGGTCCCCGGCAAGACAAACCACCTCTACCTGACCCCCCAGGAGCTGGGCAGCTACGACGGCAAGTGCGCCGAGCTGTGCGGCGAGTTCCACTCCGAGATGCTGTTCAACGTCGAGGTCGTGGACGAGGCCGAGTTCGTGGACCGCCTCGGCGAGATGGAGCCGGGTCTGGTGGGCGACGAGTACAACCGCAACCCCTACAACAACCCCGACGGTGCCCGGGAGATGGAGCGCGACCTCCAGACCCCCCGTGGTGGAGGTAGCCACTGATGACCACTTACGAGTACGCAACGGATGAGGTGCGCTCACAGGCGCAGCCTCGCGTGGTGCCCCGCTCGCTGGGCAAGATCGCCGTCAGCTGGCTGACGACGACCGATCACAAGGTGCTCGGGTACATGTACCTGATCACGTCCTTCGTCTTCTTCTGCATCGGCGGCGTCATGGCCCTCATGATCCGCGCCGAGCTCTTCGAGCCCGGCATGCAGATCCTGCAGACCAAGGAGCAGTACAACCAGCTGTTCACCATGCACGGCACGCTCATGCTGCTGATGTTCGCCACCCCGCTCTTCGTGGGCTTCGCGAACGTGCTGGTGCCGCTGCAGATCGGCGCCCCGGACGTGTCCTTCCCGCGTCTGAACGCGCTGGCCTTCTGGTTCTTCCTGTTCGGCTCGCTGATCGCGACCGCCGGCTTCCTCACCCCGCAGGGTGCGGCCTCCTTCGGCTGGTTCGCGTACGCCCCGCTCTCCAACACCACGTACTCGCCGGGCGTCGGCGGTGACCTCTGGGTGTTCGGCCTGGCCCTCCAGGGCTTCGGCACGATCATGGGCGGCGTCAACTTCATCACCACGATCCTGACGATGCGCGCCCCGGGCATGACGATGTGGCGCATGCCGATCTTCACCTGGAACACGCTGATCACCGGCATCCTGATCCTGATGGCGTTCCCGCCGCTGGCCTCCGCGCTCTTCGCGCTGGGCATGGACCGTCGCTTCGGCGGCCACATCTTCAACCCGGAGAACGGCGGCGCCATCCTCTGGCAGCACCTGTTCTGGTTCTTCGGCCACCCCGAGGTGTACATCATCGCGCTGCCGTTCTTCGGCATCGTCTCGGAAATCATCCCGGTGTTCTCCCGCAAGCCGATCTTCGGCTACAAGTCCCTGGTCTTCGCGACGACGGCGATCGCCGCCCTCTCCGTGACCGTGTGGGCGCACCACATGTACGTCACCGGCTCCGTGCTCCTGCCGTTCTTCTCCGTGATGACCATGCTCATCGCGGTCCCGACCGGCGTGAAGTTCGTGAACTGGATCGGCACCATGTGGCGGGGCTCGATCACCTTCGAGAACCCGATGCTCTGGACCCTCGGCTTCATGGTCACCTTCCTCTTCGGCGGCCTGACCGGCGTCATCCTGGCCGCCCCGCCGCTGGACTTCCACGTGTCCGACACCTACTTCGTGGTGGCGCACTTCCACTACGTCATCTTCGGCACCGTGGTGTTCGCGATGTTCGCCGGCTTCTTCTTCTGGTGGCCCAAGTTCACCGGCAAGATGCTGAACGAGCGTCTCGGCAAGATCCAGTTCTGGATGCTGTTCGTGGGCTTCCACGGCACCTTCCTGATCCAGCACTGGCTGGGCGTCATCGGCATGCCGCGTCGCTACGCGGACTACATGATCGAGGACGGCTTCACCGCGATGAACGCGTTCTCCACCGTGTTCTCCTTCATCCTGGGCGCCTCGCTGATCCCGTTCTTCTGGAACGTGTACGTGACCGCCCGCTACGGCAAGAAGGTCACCGTGGACGATCCGTGGGGCTTCGGCGCCTCGCTCGAGTGGGCCACCTCGTGCCCGCCGCCGCGGCACAACTTCCACTCGCTGCCCCGCATCCGCTCGGAGCGTCCGGCCCTGGACCTGCACCACCCGGAGCTCTTCCCGCACTCGCCTCAGCACACGCCTGAGGCCTTCGGAGAGAAGGTCGCCCAGTGAAGGTCACCGCCAACATCTTCTGGATCATCGGCCTCTTCTTCATCGCGGCCGGCACCCTCTACGGGTTCTGGGTCGAGTGGACGGAATGGGCCGGCATCCCGGCGATCTACGCCCTCGGCGGGATGTCCTGGATGATCGCCTGGTACCTGCAGGCCACGGACAAGAAGTTCGGCCTCGGCCCCTCGGATGACGAGGACGGCGAGATCACCGACTACGCCGGCACCTACGGCACCTTCGCTCCCTGGAGCTGGTGGCCGCTGGGCCTCGGCCTGGCCTGCGCGATCATCGTGACCGGCCTCGCGGTCGGCTGGTGGGTCTTCATCATCGGTGTGGTCGCCGCGGCGTACTTCACCTTCGGCTGGGTCTACGAGTTCTCTCGGGGCAAGTACGCCCACTGACCTCGGGTCGATCACGCAGCGCCACCGGCGCTGACGACGACGGCGGGCCGGACCTCTTCGGAGGGCCGGCCCGCCGTCGTCGTGCCCACGGACGCTGAGCCCCGGCGCTTTCGTGCGGGAAACGGGAGCCTTCCCGAACGCTTTCGTCCGGGAAACGGGAGCCTCTCCAGGCCCCTCTGGGTGGGAAGCGAGTATCGAGCGGCCCGAATCCGCCGAGGCCGGGGGAGAGCTCCCAGGAGGCCGACGACGACGGCACGGGGGTCTGGACGGTGGCGGGGGCGTGGACCGGGCGCAGATCTCGATTACACCGTCCTCCCGGTGTGGATCGGCCGACGACGACGCGTGGGCACGAGCGGGTGGCCGGCCCGCGCGGACGCCGCCTCGGCCTGGAACGGGGATGATCCTCAGCCCGCGAGCCACAGGGCTCGCGTCCTGGCTCCGACATGATCGTGACCCGGGTCGCGGGGCACGTCCCGCAGCCTCTTCACCGTCACCAGTGGGCGGCCCGGCGCCGAGTCTCGTCCAGCGGTCTCCGTTGGTCAGCTCGTGCAGGCCCTCGCCGGCCTCGACCTCACATGGACCCGGCCGAGGAACGACCCGATCACGCGGCCCTGGTCGGCACGGTGGCGGCCGCGAGGTACTGGCAGAGGAGCCCGACGGAGAGGACGTGCTGACAGCGCACCCGAGCATCCGAGCGGTCCTGGAGACGGAGGCGGCGTACGTGCTGGGCTCAGAGCCGGCCCGCCAGGGGGCTCGTCCGCGGGCAGACTCCCGGTGGGTGATCGACGGCTGGGAGCGAGAAGGCCGGAGTTCGCTGCCCGGGGACTCCCGAGGCGTCCTCGAGGCTTGGGCACGGAACTAGGAGCGGGAGGAACCCCGCGCAGCGGCAGGACGGCCCGCAGGCCCCACGGCGACCCGGTCCGGGGCGGCTGGTCGATCCCGGTGGGCATCACCGCAGCCGTCACGCAGGTGCCTGAGGGGTTGGATCTCATCCAAGACTATTCCGGAGCGGGGGCGGCTGCCGTGACCCCGGGGAACGACGTCGGACGTACGTACGAGGTGACCAGCCCGGGTGACCGGGCCCGGCTATGCCGCAGCGTCCCTCTGGACGCGAGTGCCTCCAGGGGCCACGACTGGCACCGGGTGAACGGGTGAACGGGTGAACGGGAGAACCGGGCGATGGGTGATCCCGGGTCGCGATTGTGTGGCCCAGGAGTGGGATGCGCTCCACCTGACGGCAGTCGGCTGCCTCGCCTCCGCCACACGCTGTCTGCCCGTCGGCGAGGGCGTCGCGACCGTGCTCGCCGGGTGGCACCCGGACACGACGCTATGGCTGACCGACGTCGTCCGACCCGCGCATGCACCCGTGCAGGGGTCGCGCCGGGACCCCCACGACGGTGCGTGGGTCTGGCGTCCAGATGCGCCGGCCGACGCTCCCAGGGGATGAGAACGGCCGGTTCGGCTTGCCCCGGTCGGAGGGCGAGAGCTCGAAGCCTCCCGTTTCCCAAACGAAAGCACCGTGGGAGGCTCCCGTTTCCCGGACGAAAGTGTTCAGACGACAGGGGACGCGAAGGGGCGGGAGTCCGGACAGCGGAAGGCCCCGCACACCGAGAGGTGTGCGGGGCCTTCTGCGTCCGAGGGGATCGAAGGTCAGCCGTCGATCTTCGGGTTGTGCGAGCTCGGGTCGGCGCCCAGCTCGTGGTGGCCGCCGTCCTCGACGCCGTGGTGGCCGTGGGTGCGGGCCTCGACCAGCTCCTCGCGGGTCACCGGGGCGACGCGGTCCTGGTAGAACATGCGGTTCAGGCCGGCGCGGGCCTTCTCGATCATGCCCACCTTGCCGGAGCGGTTGGGGAGGGCCGGCACGGGGCGACGGTCCTCGAAGGACACGAGACGGTACAGCTCGTGATCGGTGAGCTGACGATGGCGCTCGTGGAAGCCGCCGTCGGGGGACATCTCGATCACGCCGGCCTCGTGGCCGTGGAGCACGAGCTCACGGTCCTTGCGCTGCAGCGACAGGCAGATGCGGCGCGTCACGATGAAGCCGATCACCGGGCCCAGGAAGAACAGCGTGCGCAGGGCGTAGAGCACGTCGTTCAGAGACAGGTGGAAGTGCGTGGCGATGAGGTCCGAGGACGCCGCCGCCCACATCACGCAGTACCAGATGACCGCGGCGACGCCGATGCCCGTGCGGGTCGGGGCGTTGCGCGGACGGTCGAGCAGGTGGTGCTCGGTGTCGTCCTTGGTGATCCAGCGCTCAACCCACGGCCAGGCGCACATGCCCACGATCAGCACGCCGATCGGGATCAGCGGGACCAGGACACCCATCGGCAGCGAGACCGAGGAGCCCCACGGCATGGGGATGTTCCACAGGAAGGAGAAGTCGCCGATCATGCCCGGCATCAGGCGCAGGGCGCCGTCGAACACGCCGATGTACCAGTCGGGCTGGGTGCCGGCCTGCACGGGGGACGGGTCGTAGGGACCGTAGTTCCAGTTGGCGTTGATCGTGACGGTGGACGCGATGAGGGCGAGGACGCCGAACACGATGAAGAAGAAACCGCCGGCCTTGGCCGCGTACACGGGGCCGACCGGGTAGCCGACCACGTTGTTCTCGGTGCGGCCCGGGCCCGGGTACTGGGTGTGCTTGTGCACGACCACCATGAACAGGTGGATGCCGATCAGCAGCAGGATGGCCGCGGGCACGATCATGATGTGCAGCGCGTACAGACGGCCGATGATCGAGTAGCCGGGGAACTCGCCGCCGAAGAAGAAGGCGGAGAGGTAGGTGCCCACGAGGGGCAGCGACTTCAGGATGCCGTCGATGATGCGCAGGCCGTTGCCGGAGAGGACCTCGTCGGGCAGGGAGTAGCCGGTGAAGCCGGCGGCCCAGCCGGCCATCAGCAGGAAGCAGCCGACCAGCCAGTTCAGCTCACGCGGGCGACGGAACGCGCCGGTGAAGAACACGCGCAGCATGTGCACGGACATCGCGGCCACGAAGAGCAGCGCAGCCCAGTGGTGCAGCTGGCGCATGAACAGGCCGCCACGGACGTCGAACGAGATGTCGAGCGTCGAAGCGTAGGCCGCGGACATCTCGATGCCGCGCAGCGGGGCGTAGGCGCCGTTGTAGGTCACGTGCGACATCGACGGGTCGAAGAAGAACGTGAGGAACGCGCCCGACAGCAGCAGGATGACGAAGCTGTAGAGGGCGACCTCGCCGAACATGAACGTCCAGTGGTCGGGGAAGATCTTCCGACCGAAGAACTTCACGATGGGGGACATCCCCATGCGGGTGTCGACGAAGTTCGCGATGCGGCCGGTCGAGGTCGCCGGCTGGAACTCTTTCACGGTGGTGCTCATAGGTGTCAGCCACGCTCCCAGTAGACAGGCCCGACGGGCTCATGGAAATCGCTCTGGGCCACGAGGAAGCCCTCGTCGTCCACGGTGATCGGCAGCTGCGGCAGCGCGTGGCTGGCCGGGCCGAAGATGACCTTGCACTCCTGCGTGAGGTCGAAGGTCGACTGGTGGCAGGGGCAGAGCAGGTGGTGGGTGTGCTGCTCGTACAGGGCGATCGGGCAGCCCACGTGCGTGCAGACCTTGGAGTAGGCGAAGATGCCGTCCACGTTCCAGTCCTCGCGGCCCGGGGTGATCTGCACCTTGGCGGGATCCAGGCGCATGAGCAGCACGACGGCCTTGGCCTTCTCGTTGAGCTTGCCGTGGCCCATGTCGTTCAGGCCGTCCGGGATGACGTGCACGGCGGAGCCGAGGGTCACGTCCGAGGCCTTGATGGGGGAGCCGGTGGGGTCGCGCACGAGGCGCACGCCCTCGGCCCACATGGTGTGGCGCAGGCGCTCGGGGCCGAAGTTGTGGATCTCCTCGTCCGAGAAGTTGTCCGTGTTGTCCAGGTCGCGGAACACGGCGATGAACGGGAGCGGGGCCAGCAGGGCCGCACCGATGAGGGTGTTGCGCAGCAGGGGGCGACGCTTGATCTGCGACTCGTCCAGGATCTCCGAGATCATGGTGGTCGCGGCGACGCGGTCGGCCTCGGCGCGGACCTCGTGGCGCTCCTCGATCGTCTCGTGGTCGGGCATCAGGGTCTTGGCCCAGTGCACGACGCCGATGCCGATGCCGAACATGGCCAGGGCGGTGCCGAGGCCGAGCAGCAGGTTCTGCAGGTAGATCTTGCTGAACGCCTCGTCGTTGCCGATCTGTCCGACTCCGAAGTAGCCGATGAAGAACAGCACGGTGCCCACGATGGAGATGAGGAACATGACCGAGACCTGGCGCTCGGCGCGCTTCGCGGCCTTCGGATCCTCATCGGCCAGACGCGGACGGTGCGGCGGGAGGCCCGGGTTGTCGATCGCGTACCGGGGCGCGTCCTCGCCGGCGTGCTCGAGGGCGTCCGAGCGGTGCCCGGTCCCTTCAAAGCCTTTCTCGCCCATATGACCTGTTTCCTTTACTCGAGTGATGAATGTCGATGACGGGTGGCCGGCGTCGAGACGCCGACGAGATCAGGAGGACCGGCTGGTCAGCCAGACCATGAAGCCGATGATCAGCGCGAGGCCCGCGGTCCAGATGAACAGGCCCTCGGAGACGGGGCCGAGCGAGCCGAGCTGCAGGCCGCCGGGGGAGCCCTGGTTCTCGATGGTCTTGAGGTAGGCGATGATGTCGCGCTTGTCCTCGGGCTTGACGTTCGCGTCCGAGAAGACGGGCATGTTCTGCGGGCCGGTCTCCATGGCCTCGTAGATGTGCTTCTCCTCGACGCCCTGCAGCGACGGGGCGTACTTGCCGCGGGTCAGCGCACCGCCGGCGGCGGCGGCGTTGTGGCACATGGCGCAGTTGATGCGGAACAGGTCGCCGCCGCGGGTGATGTCCACGTCCTCGTGGTTGACGTCGAGGTACTCGTCCTCGGGGATGGCCGGGCCGGCGCCGAGGGAGGCGACGTAGGCGGCGAGCTGAGCGGTCTGCTCCTCGTTGAACTGGTTCGGCTTGGCCGGGGCCTGCGGGCCGTTCATCTGCATGGGCATGCGGCCGGTGCCGACCTGGAAGTCGACGGACGCGGCGCCGACGCCGATCAGGGACGGGCCGGAGGGGCCCCCCGCGGCGCCCATGCCGTGGCAGGAGGCGCAGTTGGCGTTGAAGAGCTTCTCGCCCTCGGTGATGTCATCAGCCGAGGCGGCCGCGGTGACCTGCGTGGCCGCCTGTGCCTGGTTCACGGTGCTCGCGACGGAGTACAGTCCGCCGGTCACCAGGAGTCCCAGCAGGAGGAGCGCCAGCCCCATCAGGGGATGGCGTCGGTTCTGCGAAAGTGCCTTCACGGGGGTTTCCTATCGTTCTCTTCCGGGCCGGGCCGCTGCGTGCCCCCGGCCCGTACCTGACGTCGGTGCGGTGAGTGAGGGTCGTCTTACTTCAGGAAGTAGACGATGAAGAACAGGGCGATCCAGACGACGTCCACGAAGTGCCAGTAGTAGGACACGACGATCGCGGACGTGGCCTCGTGATGGCCGAACCGGCGGGCCATGTAGGCGCGGCCGATGATGAAGAGGAACGCGATGAGGCCACCGGTCACGTGGATGGCGTGGAAGCCGGTGGTGATGTAGAAGGCCGAGCCGTACGCGTTGGCCGCGATGGTCACGCCCTCGGAGACGAGCACCGCGTACTCGTAGGACTGCACCGCCACGAAGATCGAGCCCATGATGAAGGTCAGGATGAACCATTCGACCATGCCCCACTTCCCGAACTGCAGGAAGCCGCCGGTGCGGCGGGGCTGGAGGCGCTCGGCGGCGAGGACGCCGAACTGGGCGGTGACGGAGGAGAGCACCAGGATCAGCGTGTTCACCGCGGCGAGCGGGACGTTCAGGATCGCGGTGTGCTCGGCCCAGAGCTCCGGAGACGTGGAGCGGAGGGTGAAGTACATGGCGAAGAGCCCACCGAAGAACATGAGCTCGCTGGCGAGCCACACCATGGTCCCGACCTGCACCATGTTCGGCCGGCTCGGGAGGCCCGTGGTGGGCTGATGGAGAGTGGGGTTAGCTGTGGTCACCCAGCCATTATGGCCCCAAACACGCCCCGGGGGGTAAATCGAACCTACCGTGTCGCGAGAGGGCTCGTCAGCCGGATGGAGATGTTTCAGCGGCAGTCAGCGGCTGACCATCAGCAGACGTCCAGATTCGCGTCGGTCGGAACGTGACGCGGCAGAGGACGTCGCCGCGATCCAGGGGGATAGGCTCGCGGCGTGAGCATCCCGAACACCACCGCAGCAGCCCCTGAGACCACGTGGCCGGACGTGTTCCGCGCCCTGACCTTCGGCGAGGACCTCTCGGACGAGGCCGCGGCGTGGGCGATGGGGGAGATGATGGCCGGCGACGCCACCGAGGGCCAGGTGGGCGGCTTCCTGCTGGCCCTGGCCGCCAAGGGCGTGACCGTCCCGGAGCTGCGCGGCCTCACCGAGGCGATGGTGCAGGCGGCGCGTCCGGTGCAGGTGACGGGGGAGACCCTCGACATCGTCGGCACGGGCGGCGACCGGCTCGGCACCGTCAACCTCTCCACCATGTCCTCGCTGGTCGCGGCCGGCGCCGGTGCGCGGATCGTCAAGCACGGCAACCGCGGCGCCTCGTCCACCGCGGGCGCGGCCGACGTCATCGAGGCCCTCGGCGTGGACCTGTCCATGCCGCGCGAGAAGGCAGAGGAGTGCGCCGAGGCCGTGGGCATCACCTTCCTCTTCGCCCAGAACTACCACCCGTCGATGAAGTACGTGGCCCCCGTGCGCAAGCAGCTAGGCGTGCCCACCGTCTTCAACTTCCTGGGCCCGCTCAGCAACCCCGCCCAGGTCTCCGCCCAGGCGCTCGGCTGCTCGAGCGAGGTCATGGTGCCCCTGCTGGCCCAGGTCCTCGCCGACCGAGGCGTCCGCGGCTTCGTTTTCCGCGGGTCGGACGGCCGGGACAAGATCACCACCTCGGGCCCCTCCACCGTCATAGAGGTCCGGGACGAGGTGACCGCCCACGAGCTCGACCCGCGGGACTTCGGCATCGAACTGGCCCCCGTGGAGGCGCTCGCCGGCCGGGACGGGGCCTACAACGCCACCCTCGTCCACGCCCTGCTGGCGGGGGAGAAGGGGCCGATCCGCGACGCCGTCCTCCTGAACGCCGCCACCGGCCTCACCGCGTGGGACGCCGAGGCCCAGGGCCCGCTGGCGGACCGGCTCGCCGCGAACATGGCGCGCGCCGCGGAGTCGCTGGACTCCGGCGCCGCCCGCGACGTCCTCGACCGCTGGGTCGCCTTCTCCCGCTCCTGACGCACGACGACGACGGGCCGGCACCTGCCTCGGTGCCGGCCCGTCGTCGGGGAAGGGCGGATCAGTCCTCGAAGCCGAGTGCCCAGCCCTCGCCGAGGTCCTCACTGGAGTACGTGCGGAACGCGAGCATCGTCTCGGTGTCCTGGATGCCCTCGACCTTGGAGAGGTGGTCCGCGATGACGTCCGCCAGGTCCTCGTACCGGCGCACCTTGACCATCGCGACGAGGTCCCACGCGCCGGTCACCGAGTAGACGGAGCCGATGCCCTCCAGGGCGGCGAGCGTCTCGGCGGTCTCCGGGATGCTGGACTTGTCGGTCTTGATCATCACGATGGCGGTCACCACGGTCGGTCCTCATTTCCTCGGTGCGGCGTTCGGTCCGTTCTCCGCCCGATCCTAGCCCCGGCGCATCGGCCGCCACCGCACTGCGTCATCCGGGGAGACCCTCGCTCCTGACAAGCCAGAGGGATTGTCACACTCGAGTGCGGCGACGGACCACCCAGGCCGTGATCGCCCGTCGAGCCAGCAGGAAGACGCCCAGGACGGCCAGCGCCACCAGCACGAAGGAGAGGGGCGCGCCGCCCTGGTCCCACAGCACGCGCAGCGCCATGCCGACGGCCACCGTGCCGAGCCAGACGGCGACGCCGTGCGGCCACACCCGGTGCCACGTGCGGTGGCCGGCCGTGAGGACGGTGGCGGCGACCAGCCCGAGCAGGAACGGCAGCGCTGTCGCCAACAGGCCGCCGAGGCCCCGATCGGTGGTGTGCTGGTCCTGGCCGAGTGCCACGAAGACGACGACCAGGACGGCGTCGACGGCGAGGGCGGTCGCGGCCCACAGAGGAGAGGGCGGGGACGCGGGGGAGTGACGGCGAGTGGGGAGTTCGGTCATGCCACCAGTCTGCGCCATCGTCTCGGACCGGGTTTCAGACAAAGTCTGAGGCATGTCGCGGATAGCATGACCGCATGATCGTCCTGCACCTGCTCCCGCTGGCCGTTCCCGATGCCACCGACGCCGCGTGGGCCCGCGTCGGGGACGAGCTGAACCGCCCCGGGGCGGTGCCGAGCCTCGTGTTGCCGTTCGGCCGCCAGGGGGAGGGCTCGGAGGCCCGGCTGGTCGGCGGCGTGGACTCCGGCGTGGAGGCCGTCGGGATCCTGCTGTCCCTGGTCCGGAGCGGGGTCTGGGCGGTCGTCGTCGAGGTCGCCGAGGGGCGGGCGGCGGGGGAGTCACTGCTCCAGCGCGAGGCGGAGCGGGCACGGCGGGCCAGCGGCCTCTGCGCGGTCCTGGGCCTGAGCGGCCCCTCGACTGCCTGGATCGAACCGGCGCTGCAGCTGCTGGGCGCGTTGGAGCGCCGTCGGTCTGAGCCGCAGCAGGACGCCGGCCGCCGCGTGGAGGCCGGCGCCAGCCAGCGCGAGGTCGCGGCGGAGCTGCAGGTGAGTCAGCAGGCGGTCCACGCGCGCCTGCGCGGAGGGCTGTGGAACGAGACCCGCGCCCTGGCGGGTGCCGCGGCAGACGTCCTCGACGCGGTGGCACGCGTCGGTGGCCGTGTCGCTCACGTTGACGCGTCGCCGTCGACGTCCGAGCGCGGGTGACGGGTCAGGTACGGCCCCGACGGGGGACCCTCGTTCCTCATTAGTTTACATAATGTACATTATCGGCTCATTAAAGATCCGGCCCTGACCTGGGGTGATGCGACGCCCCCGCGGGCCGGACACGCCGCCGTTCCGCCCCGCCTGACCCGAGCCGCGCGCCGCCCGTGGCGCAACGCCACCCTGGACGGACGCATCCGGTCCCGCGCCCGCATCCTGTCGGCGCCGGCGCGGCGCTGGCTAGCCTGATGTCCATGACGATCGTGACTGACAAGCGAGACCGACCGCTCCACGCGACCATCGCCATCCTCTTGGCCATCCTCACGGGCGGCTACCTGGCGCCCTGGGCTGTCGCCGCCACCCGCGGCAAGTCCAACGTGTGGGCCGTGTTCTGGGTCAACCTGCTCACCGGCTGGACAGTCATCGGCTGGGCCATCGCCCTGTACATGTCGCTGACGAGCCACCGCCCGGCCCGCGTCTGGGGTGCGCGCCGCTGACTTGACGCTCGAACGCCGCGAGGCCCACGTCGACCGGTCGGTCGACGTGGGCCTCGTCGCGGTAGGTCGCCCCTGACGTCCGCCGTGCGGGTCCGGTCCGGGGCCGGTCAGACCAGACGGGCGACGACGGCCGTGAAGCCCTCGCCCTCGGCCACCAGGCGTCGGGGCCCGTCGCCGGACTCCTCAGCGGCATCGGCGAGCTCCACGGGCAGCTCCAGCTCGCCGCCGTCGCCCTCGCCGACGAGGCGCAGGGTCACGTCCGGCTGGCGGGTCTCGAGGTAGGTCCCCGACTCGTCGTGCATCTCCAGGACGGCCTGCGGGATCTCACCGCACAGGCCGGCAGTGAGGATGCGGCGGGCGTCGGGGTCGGTGGCGGCGTCCATGACCCAGCGCCGGCCGAGCACGGAGTGGTCGGCCTCGGCCACGATGTCCCCCTCCGTCGGGGCCTCGCCCCGGTAGGCGAACGCGGTCTGGTAGAGCCGGTCCCCCACGCGCACGATCATCGACTCGACGCCAACCTCGCCGGCCGGGTCGTCGAAGCGGTACGAGCCGACCTTCTCGGCGTCGACGTCCTCGGGCAGGCCGTGCGCGACGAGGCGGCGGCGGATCCACTCAGGCTTGTCCGGGTCCAGCTGTGCGGTGTAGATGAGAGCCATGCCGCGACCGTAGCCGCGTGCGCGCGCCGGCGGCGAGGGCCGGTCGGCCCGGCGCCCCCGTCGTCTCGTCCGCCCGCCGCCTCAGCCCTGGACGGCGCGCACGGCGTGGTCCATCGCCCGGTACGCGTCGAGCTCCCGCGCCTCGGCGGCGCCGCCCACGAGACGGACCGCCTCGGCGGGGTAGCCCGCGGCCACGAGGTCGCCCGCCAGTCCGTCCTCGGATTCCTGGCCCGCGCAGACCACCACGTCCGTCACGTCCAGGGTGAGCGGGGTCCGCTCCTCGGGGCGCTCCGGGTCCGGGACCGTGACGTGCAGGCCCGCCGCGGACAGGCCCTCGTAGGCCACGCCGCTGTGCAGGCGCACGCCGTGGCGGCGCAGCTCGGCGCGGTGCACCCATCCGGTGGTCGGCCGCAGGCGGGCGCCGATCGGCTCGGGGCTGCGCTGCAGCAGGTGCACCTCACGGGCGGGCGGCTCCCCTGTCGGCTCCCCCAGCTGGCCGGGCGTCGGCGAGTCCAGCGCCACGCCCCAGCGGGCCCGCCACTGCTCGGCGCTCTCGGGCGTGCCGTCCGGCCGGTGCGCCCCGGCGGTCAGGGCCTCGGCGACGTCGACGCCGACTCCCCCGGCGCCGATTACCGCGACGCGCGGGCCGAGCTGCGCGTGCCCCAGGACGACGTCGTCGTAGGCGTGCACGGCCGGGGCGCCGGGCTCCCCCGCGCCGGGCAGCGCGATGCGGCGGGGCCGCACCCCGGTGGTGAGCAGGACCTCGTCGAAGGCCGGCCCGCCCTCCGGTGTCAGGAGCGTCTGCACCGTGACCTCTTCGCCCGTCAGGACCGTCACTCCCGACGCCCGTGCGCGGGCGGCCAGGTGCTCGAGCGCCGGGCCGAACTCCTCCTTGCCGGGGATGCGCCGGGCCAGGCGGAACTGGCCGCCCGGCTCGTCGTGTCGGTCGAAGAGGGTGACCTCGTGTCCGAACCGGGCGGCGCGCTCGGCCGCCGTGAGCCCGGCCGGGCCCGCGCCCACCACGGCGACGCGCCGGCGACGGCCGATCGCCACGGGCACCGGTCGCGCGTACGCGGGGTCGGTCTCGCGGCCGGCCCGGGGGTTCATGAGGCAGGAGACGGGCGCCCCGGTGTACACGTGGTCCAGGCACGCCTGGTTGCACGCGATGCAGGGGGTGAGCGCCGCCGCGTCGTCGACGCCGATCCCGGCCATCCAGTCGGGGTCGGCCAGCAAGGGCCGGGCCAGGCCCACGAGGGCGGCGGCGCCCGAGGCGATCGCCTCCTCCGCCTCGGCGGGCGTGGTCAGGCGGTTGGCCGCGATCACGGGGATGTCGACGGCGGCGGACAGCGCCGCCGTCGCCGGCAGGAACGTTGCGCGCGGCACCGAGGTGACGATGGTCGGCACCCGGGACTCGTGCCAGCCGATGCCGGTCATGAGCACGTCCGCGCCCGCGGCCTCGAAGGCGCGCGCCGTGTCCGCGACCTCCTCGCGGGTCTGGCCGCCCGGCACCAGGTCGGCGGCGGAGGTGCGCACCGAGAGCACGCCCCGCTCCCCCAGCGCCGCGCGGACCGCCTCCACCACGCGCACCGGGAACCGGCGGCGGGCCTGCGCGCTGCCGCCGTACGCGTCCTGCCGACGGTTCGTCACGGGTGCGAGGAACGCGTTGAGCAGGTAGCCCTCCGATGCCATCACCTCCACGCCGTCGTAGCCGGCCTCGAGGGCCAGGGCCGCGGCGCGCGCGAACGCGGCCACGGTCCGCTCGAGGTCCGCCTCGTCCATCTCCCTCGGCGTGTGCGCCGAGATGGGGGCCCGGACGGCGGAGGCGCAGACCAGGTCCTCGCCGCGGGCGTACCGCCCCGTGTGCAGCAGCTGCACGAGGAGCCGGCCGCCCTCGGCGTGCACGGCGTCCGTGACCACGCGGTGGGCGCGGGCGTCCTCGGCGGTGGCCAGCAGGCCGCCCCCGGGTGCCACGGTGCCCTCGGGCACCACGCCCACGCCGCCGGTGACGATCAGCCCGACGCCGCTGCGCGCCCGCTCGGCGTAGAACGCGGCCAGGCGGGGCAGGTCCTCGTGGCGGTCCTCGAGCCCCAGGTGCATCGAGGCCATGACCACGCGGTTGGGCAGGGTCAGCGGGCCGAGGGTGATGGGCTCGAGCAACGGCGAGGTGATGGCGGGCGCGACTGTCATGGAGGTCACATTACCCACCGGTAGGACACGGCGGGACCCCGACCTGGGGACAGGCTGTGTGCGCGGCGCCTCCGTAGGGCAGGATGGGGGTCACACGCCGAGGCGCGGCCGGCAGGCCGGGCGGGCCGTCACCGAGGGGAGCGAGCGCATGGACTGGATCGAGGCGAACGCGGGCTGGCTGTGGCTGGTCGCGGCCGCGGGCCTGATCGGGGTCGAGCTGCTCACCCTGGACCTCGTGTTCCTCATGATCGCCGCCGGCGCGGGCGCCGCGGGCGTCGTCGCCCTGGCCGGCGGTCCCCTCCCGCTGCAGCTGGCCGCGTTCGCCGTCGTCGCGCTGCTCATGCTCGCCGCCGTGCGCCCCGTCGCCCTGCGCCACCTGCGCAAGGACACCGGCGCCGGCGCCTCCTACCTGGACACCCTGCCCGGGCGCCGCGTGGCGGCGCAGGGCGCCATCACCGCCGAGGCCGGCACTCTCACGGTCGACGGCGACACCTGGTCCGCCCGCGTCGAGGACGGCGCCCCGGACGCCGCCCCCGGCGCCGAGGTGACCGTGCTGCGCGTGGAGGGGGCGACCCTCGTGGTGCGGCCGCTGCCCCAGATCGACTGGGAGGACGGCCGCTCCTGAGCCGGCCGGGCCTCCCCGTCTCCCACCCCGACCCCTACGGAGGGATCCCGATGGAAACCATCATCATCCTGGTCGTCCTCGCCGTGCTGGCGGCGGTGATCGTGGCCTCGTCGGTCAAGATCATCCCGCAGGCGCGCACGGCGAACATCGAGCGGCTCGGCAAGTACAACCGGACGGCCGGCGCCGGGCTGACGATGATCATCCCGTTCGTGGACCGCATGCTGCCCATGGTGGACATGCGCGAGCAGGTCGTCTCCTTCCCGCCGCAGCCGGTGATCACGGAGGACAACCTCGTGGTCTCGATCGACACGGTGGTCTACTTCCAGGTGACGGACGCGAAGGCCGCCACCTACGAGATCGCCAACTACATCCACGCCGTGGAGCAGCTGACCACCACCACGCTGCGCAACGTGGTCGGCGGCATGAACCTCGAGGAGGCCCTGACCTCCCGCGACTCCATCAACTCGCAGCTGCGCGGCGTCCTCGACGAGGCCACAACCCGCTGGGGCCTGCGCGTCTCGCGGGTGGAGCTCAAGGCCATCGACCCGCCCATGTCCATCCAGGACTCCATGGAGAAGCAGATGCGCGCCGAGCGGGACCGCCGCGCGGCCATCCTCACCGCCGAGGGCACCAAGCAGGCGGCCATCCTCACCGCGGAGGGCGAGCGGCAGTCCCAGATCCTCTCCGCCGAGGGCGAGGCGCAGGCCCGCGTCCTTCGCGCCAACGCCGAGGCCGAGGCCATCGAGGTGGTCTTCGACGCGATCCACAGCGGCGGCGCCGACTCCGAGGTCCTGGCCTACCAGTACCTGCAGGCCCTGCCGAAGATCGCCGACGGCGAGTCCAACACCATGTTCGTGGTCCCGGCGGAGCTCACCCGTGCCCTGCAGGGGCTCGGCGAGGCCTTCTCCCCCGCCGGCGACGGCGAGTCCCGCCGCCCCTCCCCGTCCGGGGCCCGGGGCGAGGCCGCCGAGCGCGCGGGCGAGCACGGCGGCGCCTCGCCGGAGCGGCCGCGGCGTCCGCGCGGCTCCCGACCGACGACGGCGGACGCCCTGCGCTCCTCCGGCGTGATGGACGCGATGACCGCCGGCGCCGTGACGGCCCAGGAGATGCCCCAGACGTCTCTGGACGAGGCGCTGGCCACCCCGAAGGAGCTCGAGCCGGACCCCTCCGCGGGGCGCGCGCCGGGCCGACGCCCCGCGGGCGAGACCGACGGGAATGGTGTGGGACACTGAGTGGTTGCAGCACTGAACATGATCTGCCGCGCCTCGGGCGCACCGCGCCCCCGCGCGGGCGCCGGCGCGGCGTGACGAGGAGGAGAACGTGAGCGATCGCAGCCTGCGGGGCATGCGCCTGGGCGCGCAGTCCCTGGAGTCCGAGGCCGGCGTTGAGCCCGCCGCGCGCCAGCGCGTGGAGTACCGCACGGAGGACGGCGAGCAGGTGTTCGTGACCTTCTCCGTGGAGGCGGACGTCCCGGCCACCTGGACCTCGAAGACCGGCAAGGAGGCGTTCCTCGTCAGCGGCGAGAAGCCCGCCGAGGCCGAGGGCAAGCCCGTGCGCACCCACTGGGACATGCTGCGCGAGCGTCGCAGCCTGGAGGAGCTCCAGGAGACCTACGCGCTCCAGCTCAACAAGCTGCGCGCCAGCCGCGGTGAGGACGTCGACGCCTGAGCGTCGCCCTCCCCCGCACACGCGACGGGGCCGGATCCTCTCGGAGGATCCGGCCCCGTCGTCGTCGGTGGCGCCGATGCCGGCGGACGCCGGACGGCGCCGTGGGGCGCGCCCGGCGCGGCGTCAGAGGCCCAGGCGGGAGCGCAGGCCCTCCCAGCGGGCGGCCAGGCCCCAGCGGGTCACGTTGACCACGGCCTCGCCGATGATGCCGCCGCTCATCTTGGACTCGCCCAGCTCGCGCTCCACGAAGGTGATGGGCACCTCCACGATACGCTTGCCCAGGCGGGCGGTGCGGAAGGTCATGTCCACCTGGAAGCCGTAGCCCTTGGACTCGATCGCGTCGAGGTCGATGGCGCGCAGCGTGTCCGCGCGGTAGGCGCGGTAGCCGGCGGTGACGTCCGTCAGGCGCAGGCCCAGCATGATGCGCGGGTAGAGGGAACCGGCCCAGGAGATCATCTTGCGGGAGGCGGGCCAGTTGACCATCTTGCCGCCCGGCACGCGGCGCGAGCCGATCACGAGGTCGGCCGTGCGGACGGCGTCCAGCAGGCGCGGCAGCTGCTCCGGCTGGTGCGAGCCGTCCGCGTCCATCTCCACGAGCACGTCGTAGCCGCGCTCCAGCCCCCAGCGGAAGCCGGCGATGTACGCCCCGCCCAGGCCGTCCTTGGTGGTGCGGTGCAGCACGTGGACGCTCGGGTCCTGCGCGGCGCGGGCGTCCGCCCACTGGCCGGTGCCGTCCGGCGAGGCGTCGTCCACCACGAGCACGTCCGAGGTCGGGACGGCGTCCCGGAGGCGGCCGAGGGTCAACGGCAGCGACTCGATCTCGTTGTAGGTGGGGATGATGGTCAGCACGCGCATGCGTCTTACTCGCCTTCCGGCCGGGGATCGTGGGGGCGGCCCGCCGCGGGGCGGAGCCGTCTCATCCGTTCGAGTATAGGAAAGGCCGGGCTCAGGCGGGGTCGCCGGTGCCGCGCGCGTCGCCGTCGGCGGCCTCGGCGGCGATGCGGCCGCCCACCCAGGTGGCCCGCCAGCGCGGCAGCGGGGTCTGGTCGTCGAGGGCGGGCAGCAGGGGGGTGCCGGCGCGGGTGTCGGTGCTCCACGCGGCGACTCGGCCGTCCGGGGACTGCACGGCCACGGCGTCGGCCTCCCACACGCCGAACACGGC
>NZ_JANQCJ010000260.1:0-1031 GCF_024723355.1 Micrococcus sp. HG099
CCTCCGCCGCCCAGCCGGCCGCGACCGCCGGTGCCGCGAGCACCGTCGGCGCCGGGTCCGCCGACGGGTCCGCCGACGCGCGGACCGGCCTGGCCGTCGTCGCCCGCACCCCGATCTCGGGCGTGCGCAAGGTGATCGCCGACCAGCTCTCCCGCTCGCGCCGCGAGGTCCCCGAGGTCACGGCGTGGCTGGACGTGGACGTCACGGCCCTGCTGGAGCTGCGCGCCGCCCTCAAGGCCAAGGATGCGGAGAACGCGCCGAGCCTGCTCGGCCTCATCGCCCGCTTCACCCTCGCCGGCCTGCGCCGGTACCCGGTGATGAACGCGCGCATCGAGGCCGGCGCGGACGGCAAGGACGAGATCGTGGAGGTCGACGGCGTCCACCTCGGCCTGGCCGTGCAGACCGACCGCGGCCTCATGGTGCCCTCCGTGGAGCACGCCGAGCGCCTCTCCGCGGATGAGCTGACCGCCGCGATCAACGAGACCGTGACCCGCGCCCGCGAGGGCAAGGCCGCCCCGGCCGAGCTCACCCGCGGCACGTTCACCCTGAACAACTACGGGCCGCTGGGCACGGACGGCGCCACGCCGATCATCAACGTGCCCGAGGTGGGCATGCTCGGCATCGGGCGGATCATCGACCGCCCGTGGGTCGTCGACGGGGAGATCGTGGTCCGCAAGGTCACCGAGATGACCGTGACCTTCGACCACCGCGTCACCGACGGCGCCACCGCGAGCGCGTTCCTCACCTTCGTGGCGGACTGCCTCAACGACCCGCAGTCGGCGCTCGCCCGGATCTGACCCGAGCCCGCCGGAACGGCCCCCGCATCACCCGATGCGGGGGCCGTTCGCGCGCCGGGCGGCGCTCAGGCGGCGCGGCGCTCAGGCCGCGTGGCGATCACGCGGTGCGGCTGCGGCGGAACGCCGTGGCGAGGGCGCCCCAGCACAGCACCACCGGTGCGGCGCTGAGCAGGATCCCGGCCGGCTCGGCCGCCGGGTGCGGGCCCCGGCTCTTATACACCTCTGACGCTGCCG
>NZ_JANQCJ010000261.1:0-1030 GCF_024723355.1 Micrococcus sp. HG099
CCCTGGACGCGGCACGCCGCGCCGCGCAGGCCGCGGCGGACGACGCCGCGGCCTCCGAGGTCCGGGCCGACGTCGCCCCCGAGGCCGGGACCGGCGAGGCCGCCGGCGCGTGGCGCGAGGACCGGGCCGCCTACGACGAGCACATCGCCCGGTGCCACGCCGCCCTGCACGCCGGCGACTCCTACGAGCTGTGCCTGACCACCCGCTTCGACGCCGACCCCGCGCTCCGGGTGGACCCGCTGGCCCTGTTCCTCGAGCTCGCCGCCCACCAGCCGGCCCCCTACGCCGCGCTGATGGAGCACGGCACCGGCCCCCGCGGCTGGGCCGTGGTCTCCGCCTCGCCCGAGCGCTTCCTCGCCGGCCGGGACGGCCGCTACTCCACCAAGCCCATCAAGGGCACGGCCGCCCGTCTGCCCGACCCCGCCGCGGACGCCGAGGCCGCCCGCGCCCTCGCCGCGGACCCCAAGACGCGCGCGGAGAACCTCATGATCGTGGACCTGCTGCGCAATGACCTCTCCCGCGTGTGCGAGCCCGGCTCCGTGCAGGTCCCCTCGCTCATGGCCGTGGAGAGCTACGCGACCGTGCACCAGCTCGTCTCCACGGTCACCGGGACGGCCCGGGCCGGCGTGGCGCCGGTGGAGGTGGTCCGCTCCCTGTTCCCCGGCGGCTCGATGACGGGCGCCCCCAAGCGGCGCACCGTCGAGCTGCTCGCGCAGTGGGAGGACTCCCCGCGCGGCGTGTACTCCGGCGCGCTGGGGCTGCTCGGCGCGGACGGGGCGGTGTCCCTGTCCATCGTGATCCGCACCGCCGTGCTCGCGGCCGGGCGCTGGGGCATCGGCGCCGGCGGGGCGATCGTCGCCGACTCGATCGCCGAGGCCGAGCACGAGGAGGTCCTGCTCAAGGCCCGCGGCCTGCGCCGGGCCCTGGCCCGCGCGGACGGCACGGCCCGCACGACGACGGCGCCGCCCCGCTCGCGGTGAGCGGGACGGCGCCGGGGTGCCGGTGGAGCCGGGCCGGGACGATGTCGGCC
>NZ_JANQCJ010000262.1:0-1025 GCF_024723355.1 Micrococcus sp. HG099
GGGCCACCTTGACCGGCCAGCCGCCGGTGCCGTGGTGCGGGATGTCCGGCAGGCGGGGGGCGCCGGCGTCCTCCTGGCCGCGACGTCGGGCGGCGGCGGCACGGCGGTCCGCGGCGAGCCACTCCCGCCACTGCCGCCGCGTGGCGTCCAGGTAGTCGGGGTCCGGCAGGCTCTCCGGCCGGTGCAGGTCCCAGGCGCGCACGGCCTGCACCGAGACGGCCCGCGGCCCGGTGCGGCGGACGGTGCCCTCGATCAGCAGGAGCCGCGCGGAGAAGAGCATCTCCCCCGAGGCGTGCTGGGCCTCCGTGAAGAAGGAGGCGTCCACGCAGCCGGTGCCGTCGTCCACGGAGAGGAAGACGACGCGCTTGCCGCTGCGCATGGGCGGGGTCTGGGTGGCCACGCGCACCCCCGCCACGAGCACGCGGGACTGCGTGCGCAGCCCGAGCAGGTCCGCCGCCCGGGTGACCCCGAGCGCGTCCAGGTACGGCGCGTGGGAGTCCATCAGGTGGGCCGTGACGTCCAGGGCGGTGAGCTCGAGCTCGGTGCGGACCCGGGCCGCGACGGACGGGTCCGGGAAGAGCGGGGTAAGGGCGGCCAGCTCGGTGTCCGGCAGGTCCAGGGCGAGCTGGCCGTCCACCTGGCGGGGGCGGGCGGACCGCGAGCGCGCGGCGGCACGACCGGGACCGGACCCGCGGGTGGCGGAGTGCTGGAGCTCGAGGTGGTGGACCAGGTCCGTGCGCGAGGCGCCCCCCGCGGGCAGCAGGCAGTCCAGGGCGCCGAGCTGGGCGAGGCGTTCGAGGTTGCGGGCCGTGGGGCGGGCGCGGTCCCGGACGTCGGCGAGGGAGCGGTAGGGACGGCCGGCGTCGAGGCGCTCGGTCTCGGCCTCGCTCAGCCCGGAGAGGCCGGTCAGGGGCAGGCGGATGCCCCAGCGGCCCGGGCCGCGGCCGGCACCCTCGGCGCCTCCCTCGGCGAGGTCCGCCTCGCGGCCGCCCTCGGCGTGAGGCCGCGCGACGACGTCGCCCGGC
>NZ_JANQCJ010000263.1:0-1020 GCF_024723355.1 Micrococcus sp. HG099
GGGCCGAGCAGCCCGCCGTCGGCCCCGTGCCCGACGCCGGCCAGGCCGTCTCCCACGCCGCACCCGCCTCCACGACGGCGTCGGCGCCCGCCGCGGTGCCCGAGGCCGCGTGGACCCCGCGGACGCCCATCCCGGCACCGACCGGCGCCACCGCCGCCCGGAACCTCTCGGACCGGCCGACCGTGACCGTCCGCCGCGGGGACTGCCTCTGGGACATCGCCGCCGCCGAGCTCGGCCCGGACGCCACCCCGCGGGAGATCGACGCCCGCTGGCGGCGCTGGCACGAGGCCAACCGGCGGGTGATCGGCGACGATCCGCACCTGCTGCTCCCGGGCACCGTCCTCACGGCCCCGGTGTTCAGCCCCCACGCCGCGCCCCAGGAGGGCCGGCCATGACGCCTCGTCCCCGGACCACCCCGACCACGACCCGACCCCAGGAGCCCGCCATGACCGCCCTCGCCGCCCGCCCCCAGTCCACCGTCCACGGCAGCGCCCGCGGTCTCGCCCGGCACGCCGACCGTCGCGCCGACCGTCCCGCCGCCGCGCTGCTGCACGGTCCCGCCCACGGCCCGGCCGTGCTGCCCCGCGGCGAGGAGATCGCCCGCCGGGCCGCCGTCGAGCAGGGCCGGGAGGAGCTGCGTCGGGTCCGCTCCCTGGCCGCGGTGATCGCGGTGGCCTGCGTGGAAGTCGAGACCGGGCGCCGCGCCCTGCGCGACCTCTCGGCGTGGCTCTCGCCCGAGGTCCTGGACAAGATGACCCGGCGGATGGACCTGCTCGGGCTCGCCGAGCAGGACCGGCCCCGGGCGCGGTCCGCGGCCGCCGGCGTCTCCCGGGCCCCAGCCGCCGCTCCCCGGCCCGTGGGCGCGCGCGTCTGCGAGGTCGCCCCTGGACGGGTGGAGGCCAGCGCCACCGTGCTCTGCGGCGGCCGCGCCCGGGCCTTCGCCCTGCGGCTCGAGCGGCGGATCAGCCGCTGGAAGGTGACCTCCGTGGAGATCGGCTGAGCCCCGCCTCCGCTCTCGGC
>NZ_JANQCJ010000264.1:0-1009 GCF_024723355.1 Micrococcus sp. HG099
GACCCGGCCCGCTTCGCCCACGCGGGCGACGACCCGGCCCTGCGTCTGCGCGCCCTCACGGAGCTGCTCGCCCTGGCCGCGGACGCCCCCGGGGCGCGCGCCCTGCCGCAGACCCGGGAGGCGACGGCCGCCGTCGTGGAGCACACCCTCGCCCTGGACTCGCTGGCTCGCGGCAGCCGCCGCGGCCGCCCGGACGCGTTCCGCCGGTCGGTCCGCCCGGAGCTGGAGGACCGGGTGGGGCAGGCCGAGGCGACGCTGCGCGCGCTGGTCGAGGCGGGCCGGTGCGCCCGGCCCGCGGTCCGCTTCCCCGACGTCGTCCGGGAGGCCGTCCGATGAGAGAGCGCATCCTCGCCGGGATCGCGGTGGCCTGCGCCGTCCTCACGGCCGTGCTCGCGGGGCTGGCCCTGTGGGTGAGCGTCGCACAGCCGCGGCACACCGTGCGGATCGAGGTGGAGGAGGGCACCCCGTTCGGCATCAGCCAGGGGACCGTGGACGCCGTCGTCGCCCAGCGGCCCGTGCGCTCGTGGGAGCCGATGACCCTGCGGGTGACGCCGGAGCACCTCACCTTCGAGCAGTCCTTCCGCGGCGAGGGCATGCCCGAGGGCGTGGACGTGCTGCTCTCCGCCCAGACCGAGGGGTGGGGCCCGCAGCACCCGGACGCGGACCCGGAGGACCGCCCGGAGCAGGACTCCGCCGGGGTGGTCATCCGTCCCCGGCTCGGCCTGGACGAGGACGTGGCGGGCCGGGTCAACCTCGAGCGCATGTACCACTCCGGCCTCGGAGCCGGGCAGGGGCCGACGGCGGTGGTCAACGTGGCGCGCGCGATGGGCGAGGCCTCCTACGGCGGCCCGGCCCGCGTGCCCGCCTTGCACCTCGGGCTGGCGCTGCCCGTGCTCGCCGGGGCGCTCGTGGCCACGGTGCTGTGGGCGCGGGCCCGCCGCCGCCGGGCCGACGTCCGCCGCTCCCTCGACCGCGGCCGCGCCTCCCTCGCCCGGGTGCTCCTCGAGGT
>NZ_JANQCJ010000265.1:0-988 GCF_024723355.1 Micrococcus sp. HG099
CCTCATCGGAGGGCCCGCCCCGTCGGCGGCGGTGTCCACGTCTGACACGTGGCGGGGACCCGGGGGTCCCGGGGCCGGCTCAGCGGGAGGCGGCGGGGGCGTTGACGTCCGCGGGCAGGGCCTCGCGGGCGGTCTGCACCAGCACGGCGAAGGTCGCGGCGTCCGAGACGGCGATCTCGGCGAGCATGCGGCGGTCCACCTCGACGCCGGCCAGCTTCAGGCCCTGCATGAAGCGGTTGTAGGTCATGCCGTTGGCGCGGGCGGCCGCGTTGATGCGGGTGATCCACAGGCGACGGAAGTCACCCTTGCGCTTGTGGCGGTGCTGGTAGTTGTAGGTGAACGAGTGGAGCATCTGCTCCTTCGCCTTGCGGTACAGGCGAGACCGCTGACCGCGGTAGCCGGAGGCGAGCTCCAGCATGGTCCGACGCTTCTTGTGGGCGTTCACTGCCCGCTTCACACGTGCCACGTGCGTACTCCAATCTGTCTGGTCCCCGGGGCGCGGACTGGCGCGTCACAGCCGGGAAGGAGGGGGTTCCGGCAGGGCCGGAGGGATGATCAGATGCCGAGCATCCGCTTGATCTGCTTCAGGCTGCCCTTGGAGACGAGCTTGTCGCCCTTCAGGCGGCGGGTCAGCCGCGAGGACTTGTGCTCCAGGTAGTGGCGGCGGTTGGCCTGCTGGCGCATGATCTTGCCGGAGCCGGTCACGCGGAAGCGCTTCTTGGCACCGCTGTGGGTCTTCATCTTCGGCATGGCTGCCGTTCTCCTTCACTCATCGCTGCCGTGCGCGGCGCACGCGGCAGTGCTGGTCACCCGGTCCGTGCGGACCGGGCTGGTCTGGTGCGACCCCGAGGGGTCAGGCCCGGGGGCCGGGCTTGGGGGCGCCGCCGCGCGGGGCGGCGGGCTTCGGCGGAGCCGGCATGGGCTTCGCCGCCGGCTTGGGGGCCGACGCCGGAGCGGCCGGCTTGCCGGAGGACGCCGGCTTCGACGC
>NZ_JANQCJ010000266.1:0-954 GCF_024723355.1 Micrococcus sp. HG099
GGGCTCCGCCGAGGCGGGCGAGTCCGCCGAGGCGGGCGCGCTGCCCGCGTGGGTGTGGGCCGTGGGCGTCGCCGGGCTGCTCGTGCTCGTGGTGGCGCTGATCCTCATGGGCCGTCGGGCCCGCGCGCTCGGCCACCTCGACGACGGTCGCTGACCAGACCCCTCCGGCCGGCCCCACGAGGCCAGGCCCCTCCCTCGCGCGCCCGCAGGCTCCGCCCCGGAGCCCGGCCGCGCCCTGCACTCCTGAAGGAAGCGAACAGCCATGACCACCCCCCGTTCCCCCCGTTCCGCCCGCCGCCTGTCCGCCGCCGCCGTGATGGCGGCCGCCGCCCTCGGCCTGACCGCCTGCGCCGGCGGCGCGGACGACGCCGCGTCGTCGTCCTCGAGCGCCCCGGCCGCCGCGACGACCACCCCGGCCGCCGCGTCGTCGTCCGCCCCCGCCGAGGGGCAGGGCGCGCCCCTGACCGTCTCCGACCCGTGGACCAAGGCCACCGAGGACGGCATGACCGGCTCCTTCGGTCTCCTGGAGAACTCCTCCGACGAGGACCTGCACGTGGTCGGCGTGAGCGCCGAGGTGGGCGCGAAGGCCGAGCTGCACGTGATGGTCGCCGACGAGGACGGCCAGATGGTGATGCAGCAGTCCCCGAACGGCTTCACGGTGCCCGCCGGCGGGTCCTTCGAGCTGGCCCCCGGCGGCGCCCACGTGATGCTGATGGGCCTGACCGAGCCGATCGAGCCCGGCGAGGAGGTCGCCTACGAGCTCGAGCTGGAGGACGGCTCCACCGTGGAGGTCGTCTCCGTGGCCCGCCCGTACACCGGCGCCAACGAGTCCTACCACGGCGGCGGGGCGGAGGAGTCGGACGAGCATGCCGACCACTGACCCCGCCGAGCACCCGGACGCCCCCCGCGGAGAGGACGCCCGCCCGGCGTCCCCCCGCGGGGAGGGCGCCCGCC
>NZ_JANQCJ010000267.1:0-950 GCF_024723355.1 Micrococcus sp. HG099
GTGCCGCCCGTGCCGGTGGCGGCGGCCTGCCAGAGCACCGCGCCGGCGGCCGCCCCGGAGGTCACGCCGAGGACGTCCGGGGAGGCCAGCGGATTGCCCAGGCCCCGCCGGTAGAGGGCCCCGGCCGCCCCCAGCGCCGCCCCGGCCAGCACGGCCGCCGCGGCGCGGGGCAGCTTCTCTTCCGTCACGATGAACGAGGCGCCCGGGATCGTGGTCCCGGTTAGGATCCGCACGAGGTCCGGGACGGCCACCATGTACGCGCCCCACGTGAGGCGCAGCAGCACGAGGACCAGCACCGCCGCCGTGAGGACGGCCAGGGCGGTCCCGACGCGTCGGGCATCGCGGCGCCGGGCAGCGCGCACGCGCGCCACGGCGTGCTCGAGGGTCACGCTCCCACGGCCGCTCATGCCGCCACCCCCCGGCGGCGCAGGAGGGCGAGGAGCACGGGGACGCCGAGCACCGCCGTCGTGACGCCGAGGTGGACCTCGGCCGGCGCGATCACCAGGCGGCCGAGCGTGTCCGCCACGAGGACCAGGACCGCGCCCCACAGGGCGCAGGCGAGCACGAGCGTGCGCGCGTCCGGCGGGCGCAGCCGACGCACCGCGTGCGGGATCACGAGCCCGAGGAAGCCCACGGTGCCGGTCAGCGCCACGGCCGCGGCGGTGAGCACCACGGCGGCGGCCAGCAGCAGCGACCGCACTCGCTCGGGCCGGGCCCCCAGGCCGTGGGCCAGGTCCGTGCCCAGGGCGAGGGCGTCCATGCCGGGGCCGAGCACCACGACGGCGGCCACCGCGGCCAGCACCACCGGGGCCAGCCACAGGGCGTCGCCGAGGTCCGCCCGGGCCACGGAGCCCACGGTCCACAGCCGCAGGCGGTCCCGCACGGCCGGGTGCAGGACCACGAGGGCGGAGGTGACCGCCGTGGCCCCGGCGGTGGTGGCAGCCCCGGCC
>NZ_JANQCJ010000268.1:0-942 GCF_024723355.1 Micrococcus sp. HG099
GGGCGTGTTGCTAAAGGGTTCGGGGACGTGGATGCGCGAGTCTAGGGTCATGTCGCGTGATGTCATCTCGGACGAGGTCTGGGCCGTGATCGGCCCGCTGCTCCCCGCGCCGAAGTCCACCGGTCGGCCGCCGGTGGATCGGCGCGCGGTGGTCGAGGCCACCGCGTGGCGCTTCCGCACGGGGGCGCCGTGGCGGGATCTGCCCGAGCGGTTCGGGAACTGGAACACGATCTACAAGAACTTCAACCGGTGGGCCGCCCAGGGCGTGTGGGAGCGGGTGCTGGAGAAGACCCAGTCCATGGCACAGCAGGCTGGCGAGCTGGATTGGGTGGCCTCGATCGATTCCACGATCGTGCGCGTCCACCAGCACGGGGCGACCCTGCCCCGCCCCACAGGGGGCGGGGCTGAACTACAAGAAATCAGCGGACGAGCCGGCTGACCATGCCATCGGACGCTCCCGCGGCGGTCTGACGACGAAGAATCATCTGGTCTGTGATGGCAAGGGCCGGGTGCTGGCGTTCGTGGTGACCGGCGGGCAGGTGGCGGACACCTCGATGCTGGCCACCACGCTGGAGCAGATCAGCGTTGCCGGGGCCCGTGGGCGGCCCCGGATACGGCCTGACCGCCTGATTGCAGACAAGGGCTACCCCTCGAAGGCGAACCGGGCCTGGCTGCGCCGGCATGGCATCGCGGCCACGATCCCCGAGCGGGCCGATCAGATCACGCACCGGCGCAGACGCCCGGGCCGGCCGATCGACTTCGGTGAAGACCAGCGCCAGCGCTACCGGGGACGCAATGTCGTGGAGCGGTGCTTCAACCGGCTCAAGCAGTGGCGAGGGATCGCGATGCGCTCGGACAAGTACGCCCGGAACTATCACGCCGGGCTCAGCCTCGCAGCGACACTGCACTGGCTGACTACCCTCCTTTAGCAACACGCCCTAG
>NZ_JANQCJ010000269.1:0-935 GCF_024723355.1 Micrococcus sp. HG099
GGCGGGGCCCGCCGGGAGTCCGGCGGCGAGGAGCGGCGCGACGCCCAGGGGCGCACCCGCAGCCGCGGCCGATCCGGCGCGGGCCGGCGCTACTCCGCCCAGGCGCCCGCCCAGCGCTCCCACACGGCGGATCCGGCCCGCCGGGTCGCGTTCGAGGTGATCCGGGCCGTGCACGCCGAGGACGCCTACGCCAACCTCGTGCTGCCCGGCCGCATCCGCCAGGCCCGCCTCGACCGCCGGGACGCCGGCTTCGCCACCGAGCTCGCCTACGGCACGCTGCGCGGCATCGGCCTCTACGACGCCGTGCTCGCCCGCTGCGTGGACCGGCCCCTGGAGAAGATCGACCCGCCGGTCCTCGACGCCCTGCGCCTGGGCGCTCACCAGTTGCTCGCCATGCGGGTGCCCGCCCACGCGGCCCTCGACGCCACCGTCGCGCTCGTGCGCGCCGAGATCGGCGCCGGACCCTCCGGCTTCGTCAACGCGGTGCTGCGCCGGGTCGCCGCGCGACCCCTCGAGGACTGGCTGGCCGACGTCGCCCCGGAGGACGGCGGGGACGCCGCCCTGGCCGTCCGCGCCTCCCACCCCGTCTGGATCGTCCGGGCGCTGCGCCAGGCGCTGGCGGCCCACCGGGGCACGCGCCACGTGGCCGACCGGGACGCCGAGCTGGGCGCCCTGCTGGAGGCGGACAACGCCTCGCCCGTCGTCAACCTCGTCGCCCTGCCCGTGCCCGGCGGCCGCGAGGGCCTGTCCGCCGCCCTCGAGGACGGCGCCGAGCCGGGCCCGCTGGCCCCGGACTCTGCCCTGCACGCCGGCGGCGACGCCGGACGGCTGACCGGCGTCCGCGAGGGCGCGCTCCTGGCTCCTATACACATCTGACGCTGCCGACGACCTTACGCGTGTAGGGCTCGCTGGGTGTCGGGGGTGGAGTGAGAAAG
>NZ_JANQCJ010000026.1:0-24570 GCF_024723355.1 Micrococcus sp. HG099
GTCGAGGCCTCGCGGTCGGCGCCACGGCGGGAGCGGCCGCGGCCGCCCCGGCGGCGACGGGCGCGGCGCGGTCGGGCGCCCTCCTCGTCCCCGGCCGGCTCGGCCTCGCGCTCCTCGCCCCCGGACTCGGCGTCGGCCTTCGCCTCGGCCACCGCGGTGACGGCCGCCTCGGCCTGAGCGACCGGATCGGCGGCGGGGGGCTCCTCCTCGTCCGCGGCCGGGGCCTGCCCGGCGGGAGCGGCGTCGGCGTCGCGGGACCCGTCCTCGGACGCGGCCTCGGCGGCCTCCTCCGAGCGTCCGCGGCCGCGGCGCCGGCCACGACGGCGGCGACGGCGCGGGGCCTCGTCCTCGTCCTCGGCGCCCTCACCGTCCTGCGCACCGGCCTCGCCGGTCTCCTCGGCCGCGTCCTCGCGGGCGGCCTCGACGGCCTCGGCGGCCTGGTCCTCGGCGGCGTCCGCAGCCTGCTCGGCGGGCGCGGCCTGCTCGGCCGGGTCCTCGTCCTCGCTCACCTTGCCGGAGGCCTTGGCGATCGAGTGCAGCGCGGCGCGGGCGGCCTCGGCGCGCTCGCGACGCTGGCGCTCGTCCTCCGCGTCGACCTCCTCGCCGCCGGCCGTCGTCGTCGACTCGGCGGGCTGGGCCTGCTCGCCCTCCCCGGCGCCCTTGCGGCGACGGCGACGGCGGCCCTCCCCCTCGCCGCGCGGCTCGCCGCCGGAGCGGCCCCGCTCGACCGGGGTGTCGTGGATGAGGATGCCGCGGCCGGCGCAGTGCTCGCAGGTCTCGGAGAAGACCTCGACCAGGCCGGTGCCCATGCGCTTGCGCGTCATCTGCACGAGGCCCAGGGAGGTCACCTCGGCCACCTGGTGCTTGGTGCGGTCCCGGCCGAGGCACTCGACCAGGCGACGCAGCACGAGGTCCTGGTTGGCCTCGAGCACCATGTCGATGAAGTCGATGACGATGATGCCGCCGATGTCCCGCAGGCGAAGCTGGCGGACGACCTCCTCCGCGGCCTCGAGGTTGTTCTTGGTGACGGTCTCCTCGAGGTTGCCGCCCGAGCCGGTGAACTTGCCGGTGTTGACGTCCACCACGGTCATGGCCTCGGTGCGGTCGATCACGAGGGAGCCGCCGGAGGGCAGGTACACCTTGCGCTCCAGCGCCTTGTGCAGCTGCTCGTCCACTCGGTGGGTGGCGTAGAGGTCCTCGCCGTCGTGGTCCTGGGGCACCCAGTGGTGCAGGCGGTCCAGCAGGTGCGGCGCCACGTAGGTCACGTACGCCTCGATGTTGTCCCACGTGGCCTCGCCCTGCACCAGCACGGCGGAGAAGTCCTCGTTGAACACGTCGCGGACCGTCTTGATGGTCAGGTCCGGCTCGGCATAGAGCAGCTCGGGGGCCAGCACCTTGGTGGAGGAGGCCTTCTCCTGGATGCCCTCCCACTGCGCGCGCAGGCGGTTGATGTCGTTCTGCAGCTCCTGCTCCGAGGTGCCCTCGGCGGCGGTGCGCACGATCACGCCGGCGTCCTGCGGGAGGTGGTCCTTGAGGATCTTCTTCAGGCGCGAGCGCTCCACGTCCGGGAGCTTGCGGGAGATGCCGGTCATGGAGCCGCCGGGCACGTACACGAGGTAGCGGCCGGGCAGCGAGACCTGGCTGGTCAGGCGGGCGCCCTTGTGGCCCACGGGGTCCTTGGTGACCTGCACCAGGACGGTGTCACCGGACTTCAGCGCGTTCTCGATCTTCTTGGGCTTGCCGTCCAGCTGGGCGGCGTCCCAGTTGACCTCGCCGGCGTAGAGCACGGCGTTGCGGCCGCGGCCGATGTCCACGAACGCCGCCTCCATGGAGGGCAGCACGTTCTGGACCTTGCCCACGTAGACGTTGCCGATCAGCGAGTCCTGGGTGGTGTTGGACACGAAGTGCTCGGCCAGCACGCCGTCCTCGAGGACGGCGATCTGGATGCGGTGCTCGCGCTGGCGGACCAGCATCTTGCGGTCCACGGCCTCGCGGCGGGCGAGGAACTCGGCCTCGGTGATCACGGTGCGGCGGCGGCCGCCGGAGCGGGAGTCGCGGCGGCGCTGGCGCTTGGCCTCCAGGCGGGTGGAGCCCTTGACGCCCTGCACGGCGTCCGAGCCGGTGCTCAGGGCCTGCCGGGGGGCGCGCACGCGGGTCACCGTGTTCTCCGGGTCGCCGTCCTCGCCGCCGTCGAGCTCCATGTCCACGTCCCCGCGGCGCCGACGGCGACGGCGGCGGGACACCACGGCGCCCTCGCCGCGCTCGGCGGTCTCGGCGTCCTGCTCGCCCTCGGCCGTCTCCACGGCCTCGTCCTCGGCGCCGGCCTCGGTCTCGGCCTGGTCGCGGTCCCGGGACGGGCGGCGACGTCGGCGGGACCGGCCGGGGGCCTCGTCCTCGTCCTCGGCGCCGCGGGCCGGGCGCTCGTCGCGGGCGGGGCGGCGCTCGGACTTCTCGGTCCGCAGGATCTCCATGACGTTCGCCGGCACGGCGAAGGGGTCGGTGGGGTCGAACTGCAGCGCGGGCGCGCCGGGCGCCTCGTCCGGCTCAGGCTCGGCGGCCGTGTCCGTCTCGGCCTCGTCCTCGAGGTCCGCGGCCTCCGCGGTGCGCTCGGGGGCGTCGGCGCCCTCGGCCGCGTCGGCCTGCGCCTGCGTCACGGTCCCGCCGTCCTCGACGGGGCTCTCGGCCGCGGCCTGCCCCGCGACCGCCGCGGAGTTCTCCGCGGTCGTCTGCTCCGTCTGCTCCGCGCGTTCCTCCGCGCCGGTCGTGTCCTCGTTGGCCGCCATGGCAGCACCTCCCGCCGTCCGACGACGCCACACCCGCCGCCGTCCGGCGTGTCCAGGTCCGCCGCCGGCCGCGTTGCCCCGGGCGCCGCGCGCCGCGGGTGCGCCGGGAGGCGGACACCGAGAAAGTCGTCTGGTGGACCGCGGCGGCCGTGCGGGCCCGTCGCGGAACCGCTGCGCCCTCGAGGTCGGGGCCTGGGCGTCTTGTGCCGTCCGCCTGTGCGGCGCGCGGACGCATGCGGGGCGTCCCCGGCGTCCGCCTCCCGCGCGATGATCGGTGCGGGCGGCGCCTCGGCGGCGGCCCGACGTCGGGCGCGCAGCGGGCTGTCCCGCGGTGTGGCCACGGAACGGCCAGGCCCGATTGTCTCACACCCGCCTCCGCCGCGCGCCTAGACTCACAGCATGCCTTCGACCCCCACGGCGGACCGCGTCCGCCCCGCCCAGCCCGCCGAGACGCCCGCGTCGAACGGGAACCTGTCCTGGTACGCCCGCCCGGCCGGCATGGCCTGGACGCTGCTCGTGACCTCGCTCGTGGCCCTGACCGCGACCATCGTCATCATCGTGGAGCGGTCCATCCTGGCCGCCGACCCGGGGCACCGCACCAGCTGCGACCTCAACCCGTGGGTGTCCTGCGGCCAGGTGATGCAGTCCTGGCAGGCCATGACGTTCGGCTTCCCCAACACGTACATCGGGATCGTGGCCTTCTCCGTGCTGATCACCGTGGCCGTGTCCCTCTTCGCCGGCGCCCGCTTCGCCCGCTGGTACTGGCTGCTGATGAACGTGGGGATCCTCGCGGGCTTCGCCTTCTGCGTGTGGCTCTGGTACTCCGCCGTCTACAGCATCGGCACCCTGTGCCTGTACTGCATGATCGTGTGGGCCATGGTCATCGCCCAGCTGGTCCTGGTGACCTCGCGGAACATCCAGACCGGGACGCTGCCGGCCTCCCCCGGCGCCGCCCGCCTCGCCCGCGAGCTCGCCTGGCCCGTCATCCTGATCCTGTACGTGCTGGTGTTCGCCACGATCCTGCTCGAGCTGGGGTTCGGCGTCATCGGCCTGGGCTGAGCGCCCTCCCCCGGACGCGACGACGGCCGGTCACCCCGCGGGGTGACCGGCCGTCGTCGTCCGGGCCGTCGCCGTCGTCAGCCGAACCAGATGCCGAGCTCGCGCTCGGCCGAGAGGGACGAGTCCGAGCCGTGCACGAGGTTCTTCTGCACGCTCTCGCCCCAGTCACGGCCCAGGTCGCCTCGGATGGTGCCCGGGGCGGCCACGGTGGGGTCGGTCTTGCCGGCCAGGGAGCGGAAGCCCTCGATCACCGAGTTGCCGGTGACGCGCACGGCCACCACGGGGCCGGAGGCCATGAAGTCAACCAGCGGGTCGAAGAACGGCTTGCCCTGGTGCTCCTCATAGTGGCGCTCGAGCATGGAGCGGGTGGGGGTGAGCATCTTCAGGTCCGCGATGACGTAGCCCTTGCGCTCGATGCGCGCGAGGATCTCGCCCACGAGGTTGCGCTCGACGCCGTCCGGCTTGACGAGGACGAGGGTCTCTTCGATGTGCTGGGCCATGGTGGTGCTCCTTGCGTCGGCGGACGGGTGCGTCCGGGTCCGGTTCTGCACCCACCCTAGTGGGGGCGCCGGGCTCACTGTCCGTGCTCGGCCTCCCACTCGGCCTGCAGCCGGTCCCGCTCGGCGTTCTCCACGTCCATGCCCCCGCCCTTGATCACGGCGTACGCCCACGTCAGCGCGAAGAGGGCCCCCACCACGAACATCGAGTACTCCCAGAACCCGGAGAGCACGAGCACGGCCTGGATCGCCCAGCCGATCGCGATGCCGACCGGCCGGCGCACCAGCGCGCAGGTGAGCACGGCCACGGCCGCGAGCAGCGTGTAGCCCGCGATGAACCACACCGCCCCCGGCTGGTCCCGGTTCATGCCGAACAGCATCATGCCGAGGAAGAAGATCACCACGGCTTCGAGCATGAGCACGGTGGAGGTGAACAGGGCGCGCACGGAGCGGCGGCGCCGGCGGGTGCCCGGCCGCCAGGCCCGCTGGGCCCGCGTCTCGCGCTCGGGGCGCCAGGACTCGTCGCCGAAGCGCTCGTCCTCCTCGGGGGTGCGGCCCGTCCCGGGCTGCGGCGTGCTCATCGGTCCTCCTCGGTGCGGCGGCGGGAGCCGGCGTCGTCGCGGTCCTCGAGCAGCTCGAGGATCTCGGGGTCCAGGTCGTCCTCGTCCGCCTCGGCCAGGCCGACGGCGTCGAGGAGGTCCGCGGGGTCCAGCCCGCGGGCGGCCACCGTCACGGGGCCGGCGTGCCGGGGCTCGCCGACCAGGGCGCGGACCTCCGCGGCCAGGGTGACGGAGCCGAGCACGAGGACGCCGCCGCCGGTGCCGGAGGCCAGCTCGTCGGCGCTCGTCTCCAGCGCCTCGGCCCGGCCGACCGCCCACTCGAGGGCGTCCGGGACGGACTCGGCGGCGAACACGTCCGACTCGGGCCAGCCGGCGTCCACGGCCATGCGCGCGAGGTCGCCGGCCGGGATGGCCCGCGGCGAGGAGGACTGCGTGAGGGCGAGGTCCTCGACGTCGTCGCCGAAGGCCCGGAAGAGCGCCTCCAGCATGGCCGGGGCGTCCTTCTCCCGGAGGATGCCCACCACCAGGGCCAGGCGGGTGAAGCCGAAGGCCTCCTGCACCGCCCTGGCCGTGGCGCGGACGCCGTCCGGGTTGTGCGCGGCGTCCACGATCAGCGTCGGCGCGGTGCGCAGCACCTCGAGGCGGCCGGGCGAGGCGACCTGCGCCAGGCCCTCCCGCAGCAGCTCCTCGTCCAGGGGGCGGTCTCCCCCGCCCAGGAACATCTCGAGGGCGGCCACGGCCACCGCGAGGTTCTGGGCCTGGTGCTCACCGTGCAGCGGCAGGAAGAGGTCGCGGTACTCCGCGGCGAGCCCCCGGACGGAGACCTGCTGGCCGCCCACGGCCAGGGAGCGCTCCAGGACGCCGAACTCGACGCCCTCGAAGCGGAACGGCACGTCCGCGGCCCGCGCGGCCTCGAGCAGCACCTGCGCGGCGTCCCGCTCCTGGACCGCGGAGACCAGGGCCCCGCCGGGCTTGACGATGCCGGCCTTCTCCTCGGCGATCTCGGCCTCGGTCTCCCCCAGCAGGTCCGTGTGGTCCAGGGAGATGGGGGTGACCACGGAGACCGCGCCGTCGGCCACGTTGGTGGCGTCCGTGATGCCGCCCAGGCCCACCTCGAGGACGACGACCTCCACGGGCTCGTCCGCGAACACCGCGAAGCCCAGGGTGGTGACGGCCTCGAAGTAGGTCAGCCGCGGCCGGCCCTCGGCCTCCAGCTCGGCGTCCACGGCCTGCACGATCGGCAGGATCTCGCCCCAGACGCGCACGAACGTCTCGTCGGACACGGGGGCGCCGTCAATGCTGATCCGCTCGGTCACGCTCTGCAGGTGCGGGGACGTGTAGCGGCCGGTGCGCAGCCCGTAGGAGCGCAGCACCGCCTCGATCATCCGGGCCGTCGACGTCTTGCCGTTGGTGCCGGTCAGGTGGATGACGGGGGCCGCGTGCTGCGGGTCGCCGAGCAGCGCGAGCACGCGCCGCATCGGCTCCAGCCGCGGCTCCATGGCGTTCTCCGGGGCGCGGGCGAGCAGGTCCGCGTAGACCTGCTCGACCGTCTGCGGGGCGGGCGCGCCGCTCACGCGTCCGCCTTCGCCACGGTGACGGCCACGGTCTTCATCGCGTCGTCGGCCGGGTCCTTGCGGGGGTCGGCCTCGCCGGAGTCCACGAGCTCCAGCTCCACCGTGAGGGTCTCCTCCGCGACGAGGTCGCGGTGGGCCTCGAGCGCCGCCACGACGGCGGCGGGGCCATCAATCCGCGTGCGCACGCGATCGGAGACGTCCAGGCCGGCGTCCTTGCGCGCCGCCTGGACGGCGCGGACCACGTCCCGGGCGGTGCCCTCGGCGGCCAGCTCCGCGGAGACCTCGGTGTCCAGCACGAGGAAGCCGGCGGCGCCGGGCAGCACACCGACGGCGGTGCCCTCCGGGGCGCTGGCGGCGACGGTGCGCAGCTCGTACAGCTCGGGGGCCAGGGTCACGGTCGCACCGTCGGCCAGGGTCACGGCGAGCCCGTCCGCGGTCTCCTCGTAGGAGCCGGCGTCCACGGCCTTCTTCACGAGCGGCACCTGCTTGCCGTAGGCCTTGCCGAGCTCGCGGAAGTTCAGCTTCAGCTCGGTGCCGATCCCGTAGCGGGCGATGGCCTCGTCCGAGAGCTCGGTGAGGCTCACGTCCTTGAGGTTCAGCTCGTCGGCCACGATGCGGGCGTAGGTGCCGTCGAGGCCGCCGGCGTCCGGCACCACCACGGACAGACGCGGCAGGGGCAGGCGCACGCGGCGGCCGGCGCCCTTGCGCAGGGCCGAGCCGGCCGAGCTGATGCGCCGCACCGCGTCCATGCGGGCCACGAGGGTGTCGGCCTCGGGGCCGTGCGGGAACAGGTCCGCGTCCGGGTAGTCGGTGAGGTGCACCGAGCGCCCGCCGGTGAGGCCGCGCCAGATCTCCTCCGCCACGAGCGGCATGAGCGGGGCGGCGGCCCGCGCGAACGCCTCCAGGGCGGTGTAGAGCACGTCCATGGCGGCGGTGTCCTCGTCGAAGAACCGCTGCCGCGAGCGCCGGATGTACCAGTTGGTCAGGGTGTCCATGAACGCGCGCAGCGCGTCCGTGGCGTCGGAGACCTCGTACGCGTCGAGCGCCGTCTTGACGTCCCGCAGCATGCGGCCCGTGGCGGCCAGGACGTACTGGTCCAGGGGATCCTCGGCGGTGTGCCGCTCCTGCGCGCGGTACCCCTCGGGGCGGGCGCCGCCGTCGTGGGCCGTGTTCGCGTAGAGGGTGAAGAAGTGGTAGGCGTTCCACGCCGGCAGCAGCACCTGGCGCACGCCCTCGCGGATGCCCTCCTCGGTGACCACGAGGTTGCCGCCGCGCAGGATGGGGCTGGCCATGAGGAACCAGCGCATCGCGTCGGCGCCGTCGCGGTCCAGGACCTCGGTGACGTCCGGGTAGTTGCGCAGCGACTTGGACATCTTCTGCCCGTCCGAGCCGAGCACGATGCCGTGGGAGATCACGTTGGAGAACGCGGGCCGGTCGAACAGGGCGGTCGCCAGGATGTGCATGGTGTAGAACCAGCCGCGCGTCTGGCCGATGTACTCCACGATGAAGTCCGCCGGGTTGTGCGTGGGGAACCAGTCCGCGCGCTCGAACGGGTAGTGGACCTGGGCGTAGGGCATGGAGCCGGAGTCGAACCAGACGTCCAGCACGTCCTCGACCCGGCGCAGGGTGCCGCCGCAGCCCGCGTGCTCGCGCGTGAGGTCGTCGATCCAGGGGCGGTGCAGGTCCACCTCGCCCTCGGCATTGAGGGGCAGGCGGCCGAAGGCCTCCTCGATCTCGGCGAGGGAGCCGTGCACCTCCTGGTGGCCGCAGTCCGCGGCGTCGCACTCCCACACCGGGATGGGCGAGCCCCAGTACCGGTTGCGGGAGATGGACCAGTCGCGCGCGTTGGCGACCCACGTGCCGAACTGCCCGTGCTTCACGTTGCCGGGGATCCAGGTGATCTCCTCGTTCAGCTCGAGCATGCGCTCCTTGATCTGGGTGACCTTGACGTACCAGGACGTCACGGCGCGGTAGATCAGGGGCGTGCGGCAGCGCCAGCAGTGCGGGTAGGAGTGCTCGTAGGAGGCCTCGCGGGCGACCCGGCCGAGCTCGCGCAGGGCGCGGACGATGGTGCGGTTGGCCTCGAAAACCTGCACGCCGGCGATCTCGCGCAGGTCGCCGCGGCCCACGTCCTCGCGGGCGAACAGCGGCAGGAACCGGGCACCGGAGTCCACGGAGAGCAGCACGGGGATGCCGTTGGCCTCGCACACGCGCTGATCGTCCTCACCGTAGGCCGGCGCCTGGTGGACCACGCCGGTGCCGTCCTCGGTGGAGACGTAGTCGTCCACGAGGATGCGGTGGGCGCCCTCGACGCCGAGGTCACGGCCGTTGACCGTGAACGTCTCCTCGCGGTGGGTGTCGAACACGTCCGTGAACAGCGGCGCGTAGGACAGGCCGCCGAGGCGGGCGCCGGGGATCGTCTCGGTGACCGCGGCGCGGGCGGCGTCGGCGTCGGCGTAGCCGAGCTCCTTGGCGTGGGCGCCCACGAGGTCCACGGCCAGGAGGAAGCGGTCCCCGTCTGCGGTCGCGCCCTCGGGGCCGGCCGGCACCACGGCGTACTGGATCTGGGGGCCGACGGCGAGGGCCGCGTTGGTCGGCAGCGTCCAGGGCGTGGTGGTCCAGGCCAGGACGTGGACGCCGGCCAGGTGCGCGGCGAGCGCTGCGTCCGCGCCGCCGTCGGGCACGAGGGCGGGGTCCGCCGGGAGGCCGGTGATCGGGAACGTGACGGTGACCGAGGGGTCCTGGCGCATCTTGTAGACGTCGTCGTCCATGCGCAGCTCGTGGTTGGACAGCGGGGTCTCGTCGTTCCAGCAGTAGGGCAGGACGCGGAAGCCGCGGTAGGTCAGGCCCTTCCGGTGCAGCTCGGAGAAGGCCCAGATCACGGACTCCATGAAGTCCGGGGTGAGGGTCTTGTAGTCGTTCTCGAAGTCGACCCAGCGGGCCTGGCGGGTCACGTAGTCCTGCCACTGGTCCGTGTACTTCAGGACCGAGGAGCGGCAGGCGTCGTTGAACGTGTCGATGCCCATGGCCTCGATCTCGGACTTGTCCGTCATGCCCAGCTGCTTCATCGCCTCGAGCTCGGCGGGCAGGCCGTGGGTGTCCCAGCCGAAGCGGCGCTCCACGCGGCGGCCCTGCTGCGTCTGGTAACGGGCCACGAGGTCCTTGACGTACCCGGTGAGCAGGTGGCCGTAGTGCGGCAGGCCGTTGGCGAAGGGCGGGCCGTCGTAGAAGACGAACTCGTTCTGCGAACCGTCCTCGTTCAGGGCGGGACGCTGGTCGATCGAGGCCTGGAAGGTGCCGTCCTCGTCCCAGTACGCCAGGATGCGGCGCTCGATCTCCGGGAAGCGCGGGGAGGCGGGGGTGCGGCCGTCAGGGGCGGAGGAGGCGAGGGGGTACACGGTGGTCCTTTGCGTCCGGGGCGTCGGTTCCGTGCAAGGACGCCCGAGGATCCGACCCTCCGGCCGGCCGCGGACGCGGTACCACCTTGCTTGCCGGCGTCGGGAGGTCCCCGGGGCGCTGGCCGCTTGATGACTGCTGTGACGGGCTTACCCGTCCGGTTCTACTGGGGCCGTGCGGCCCGTTCTTCCGGAGGCTCGCCGGTGATGGCCGGGTCGACGCCTGTGCCCGCCAGTGTAGTGGACGACGCGTCGGCCCGTAGCCGCGGGGCCGGAGCGCGTCAGAGGGCGGTGCGCACGGCCGCCGACGCGTCGCCGTCGAGCTCCACGTGCACGGCGTCCCGGCCCGAGGCCCAGAGGAGGAGCTCCCCGACCTCGCCGGTCACCGTGACGGGCGCCCGCAGCGCCACGGCCCCGCGGGTGACGGTGACCGGGGCGCGACCCGGGCCCTGGAGGACCACCGGCGCCGTGGACGTGCGCAGGAACAGCGGGGCCATGCGGCGCAGCGAGCGGTAGAGGGCGTCCTCCTCGTCCGGGGAGAACGAGCGCGGGGCGGGCAGCGAGCCGCCGGCCGCCGACTCGCCGCGCCGGACGTCTTCGAGGTGGATGAAGTGCTCGGCCGCGTTCACGTGCCTGTCCGCCGCCCGCATGGGGTTCAGCGCCGACGGGCCCGCGGCCCACTCCCGCACGACCTCGGCGTAGTCGCGGCGCTTGGTCTCCGCGGTCAGGCGGTCGAGGTGGCGGGACAGCGGCGGGATGAACAGGGCGGCGAAGGCGTCCGGCCGGCTCTCCCGCAGCCAGAGGTGGGCGGCGAGGTCGCGGGTGCTCCAGCCGCCGCACAGGGTGGGCGCGTGGGGGCCCTTCTCGAGCAGGAGGTCAGCGAGGCGGGCGCGTTCGGCTGCGGCGAAGGTGGTCATGGGCACCACGGTAGGGAGCGGGCCGCGGCGCGGGCGAGGGGTGGGCCGCGCCCGGCCGCGAATCCACCCGACGGGAGGGCTCAGCCTCCGGCGCCGAGGAGGACGCTCTCGCGGGAGATCCGCGTCATCTCCTCGCGGTCCACGACCTTCACCCGCTCGCGCTCGACCGGGCCGGCCTCCGTGGCCTGCGCGCCGAGCGACTTCTCGTGCGCGTCCAGGGCCTGCCAGCCCTCCCACGTCGTGTACGGGACCTCGCGGGACTCGAGCAGCTCGATCACGGACTCCTCCGAGGGCTCCTGCGCCGTCCAGAGGCCGTCCACGTCCTCGATCAGGTGCTTGATCGTCTCGAGGGAGTCGCCCTTGGTGTGGCCGATCAGGCCCACCGGGCCACGCTTGATCCAGCCGGAGGCGTACAGGCCGGGCACGGAGGCGCCGTCGGCGTCGAGCACACGGCCCTCGTCGTTGGGCACCACGCCGCGCACGTCGTCGAACTCCACGCCGTCCAGGGGCGAGCCGAAGTAGCCCACGGCCCGGTAGACCGCCTGCACGGGGTAGTCCACGGTCTCCCCCGTGGGGCGGACGCCGCCGGCGCCGTCCAACTCCATGCGGCGCATCCGCAGCCCGTCCACGCGGCCGTCCCCGTCCTCGTCCAGGAACTGCTCCGGGGCCTGCAGGAAGTGCAGATGCAGCCGGCGCGAGGCGCTCTGCTGACGGTCCTCCTGCTCCATCAGCCAGTTCGTCAACGTGCCGACCATGGTGCGGACCTGGTTGTTCTCCTCGATCGCCTTCTCCGAGGCCTCATCGAAGTCGAAGTCCTCCTCGTACAGCACGATGTCCACATCCCGGGAATGCGCGAGCTCGCGCAGCTCCAGCGGGGTGAACTTCACCTGCGCCGGCCCGCGGCGGCCGAACACGTGCACGTCCGTGACCGGGGAGGCGGCCAGGTCCCGGTACACGTTGTCCGGGATCTCGGTGGGCAGCAGGTCCTCGGCGTGCTTGGACAGGATCCGGGCCACATCCAGGGCCACGTTCCCGTTGCCGATGACGGCCACCTGGGTGGCCTCCAACGGCCAGTGGCGCGGCACGTCCGGGTGCCCGTCATACCAGGAGGCGAAGTCCGCGCCACCGAACGAGCCGGCCAACTCCACCCCGGGCACGTCCAGGACAGCGTCCCGCACCGCCCCGGTGGAGAACACGATCGCGTCGTAGTGGCGGCGCAGGTCCGCCAGGCTCAGGTCCGTGCCGTAGTCCACGTTGCCCAGGAAGCGGATGTCCCCGCGGTCCATCACCTTGTGCAGGGCGTTCACGATGCCCTTGATGCGCGGATGGTCCGGGGCCACCCCGTAGCGGATGAGGCCGAAGGGCGCCGGGTAGCGGTCGAACAGGTCGATGCTGACGCGGAAGTCCCGCTCCTCCTTGGTCAGGATGTCCGCCGTGTAGACGCCGGCGGGTCCGGCGCCGATGATGGCGATGCGCAGCGGGCGCTCAGGCCTCGGGTACGAGGGCGTCAGGGTCATGCTCGTGCTCCTTCGGAGGTCGGGTTCAGGGTCAAGATCGGGGCAGGGACACCGGCTGCAGGCGCGCCGGTGGCGTAGGGGCTCAGGCGCACGACGTCGCCCACGACGATCACGGCGGGGTTCTCCACACCGACGGCGGCCGCCTGCGCGGCGATGGTCTCGACCGTGCCCACGGTGACCCGCTGGTCCGGCATCCAGCCGCGCTCGACGATCGCCACCGGCGTCGCGCCATCGAGGCCGCGCTCCGTCAGTCGGCGTGCGGTGTCCGCGAGCCGGCGCACGCCCATCAGCAGGACCAGCGTGTGGTCGGCCCGGGTGGGCACTTCGGACAGCTCTTCGTGGCCGGTCACCAGCGTGAAGCCGGTGGCGACGCCGCGATGGGTGACCGGGATCCCCGCGGCGGCGGGCACCGAGACGGCGCTCGTGACACCGGGGACCACCTCGACGTCGACGCCGTGGGCGCGGCAGTGCGCCGCCTCCTCGCCGCCGCGGCCGAGCACGTACGGGTCGCCGCCCTTGAGCCGGACGACGAGGCGGCCGGCCCGGGCCTCCCGGACCAGGACGGCGTTGATCTCGTCCTGCGTGGCCAGGTGGTTCCCGGGGGCCTTGCCGACCTCGATCACGGGCACCGCCGGGTCCAGCTCGGCCAGGAGGGCGCGCGGGCCCAGCCGGTCGGCGACCACCACGTCGGCCTCCGCGAGCAGCTGGCGGCCGCGCACGGTGATGAGCCCGGAGTCGCCGGGGCCGCCGCCGACGAGGGCCACGCGGCCGGGCTCGGAGGACGCGCGCCGCCGGCGCAGGGGCAACCGCCCCGTGGACAGGGCGAGGGTGATCGCGTCCTTCAGGGCGCGGGCGCGGCGAGGGTCTCCCCCGGCGTTGACGGCCACGGTCACGTCCCCGGCCCGGGCGACGGCGGGCGTCCAGGCGGCGGAGGACTCGGCGTCGGAGGCGTCGACGCACCAGACGCGGCGGGCCTCGGCGTCGGAGGCCACGGCCCCGTCCACGGCCCGGTCGCCGGTGGCGGTCTGGGCGAACCAGACCCCG
The DNA here is from genome assembly GCF_024723355.1 of Micrococcus sp. HG099. Taxonomy (NCBI): domain Bacteria; kingdom Bacillati; phylum Actinomycetota; class Actinomycetes; order Micrococcales; family Micrococcaceae; genus Micrococcus; species Micrococcus sp. HG099. The sequence continues at coordinate 13,347 of NZ_JANQCJ010000026.1, forward strand.
TCGAGGTCGGACGGGCGGTAGGGGCGGCGGTGCAGGGTGAGCAGGCCGGCCGCCGCGAGCCGCTCCACCTCCTCCCCCGGCTCCGGGGCCACCACGGTGACGAGCGCACCGGCGTCGAGGAGGGCGCCCACGCGGCGGCCGGCCACGCGCCCGCCGCCCACGATCAGGACGGGACGGCCGAGCAGACGCAGGGAGGTGGGGTACAGATCGGACGCGGTCATCGCGTGCTCCCTTCCAGCAGCCCCCGGCGGCGCAGCATGCGCCGCTCGACGGGGCCGAATGCGGTCAGTTCGACGAGGACGCCGACGGCCAGGATGGCCAGGACGGCGCAGAGGACGACGGCGAGGTCTGACTCGGCCCGTCCCTCGTGGAGCAGGGTCCCGAGTCCGACCCCCATGGGCCCGCCGACGGCGATGATCTCGGCGGCCATGAGGCCTCGCCACGCGAAGGCCCAGCCCTGCCGCAGGCCAGAGACGAAGGCGGGCAGGGCGGCCGGGAGGACCACCAGCAGGGCGGTCTCAAGGCGCGAGGCGCCCAGCACGCGGGCCGCGCGACGCAGCTGCGGCGGCACCTGGTCCGTGCCGGTGGTGAGGCCGGCGACCACGGCGGGGACCGCGCCGGTGAGCATCACGAAGTACGCGGTGGCGTCGCTGAGGCCGAACCACAGCACCGCGAGCGGCACCCAGGCCACGTTGGGCAGCACCATCAGGGCCGTGAGCAGCGGGCCGAACGCCCGTCGCAGGACGCCGACCTGTCCGAGCAGCAGGCCCAGCCCGACGCCGACGACCACGGCGAGTGCGAAGCCCACGACGGCGCGGCCCACCGACGTCGCCACTGCCTGCTGGACGAGGCCCTGGGCCCACAGCGCCCCGAAGGCCCCGAGGACGTCGCCGGGACCGGTGATCGGCTCGCCGCGCGCACCGGCCAGCCACGCGGCGACCTGCCAGATCGCCACGAGCAGGACGACGGCGGCCACCGGGAGCAGGACCCGGCTCCAGTCCCACCCGGCCAAACCCGTCCGGCGGGCCGAGTCGACGGCCTGGAGCGCGTCGAGGCCGCTGTCGAGCTCGCGCAGTTCGTCGTCGGCGGCGGCCCCCGGCGCGCGGCCGGGGGCGTCGAGGGTGGGGGTGTCAGTGCGCATGACGACGGATCTCCTGACCGAGTCGGGCGGTGATGGCGGCCGTGAGGGCGGCCGCGGCGGGCGCGTCGTGGCGGGCGGCTGCGGGCACGTCCCATTCGGCGACGACGCGGCCCGGCCGTGAGGACAGCAGCAGCACCCGCTGGCCGAGGCGGACGGCCTCGGCCACGTTGTGGGTGACGAACACGACCGTCCGACCGGTCTGACGCCACACCCGCTCGAGCTCCACGTGCAGCAGGTCGCGGGTGATAGCGTCCAGCGCGCCGAACGGCTCGTCCATGAGCAGCAGGGGGCGGTCCTGGGCGAGGGCCCGGGCCAGGGCGACGCGCTGGCGCATGCCGCCGGAGAGCTGGTGGGGTCGCAGGTCGGCGGCGTCGCCCAGATGGACGAGACGCAGCAGCTCCCCGGCACGCCCCCGACGCTCCGCCGCGGGCACACCGGCGAACCGGAGGGCGAGCTCGATGTTGCCGCGGGCGGTGAGCCACGGGAAGAGGGCGGCGTCCTGGAACATGAACGCGGCCCCCTGCCGGGGAGCCTTGACGACGCCCGCGGTGGGCGCCTCGAGCCGGGCGATGAGGTTCAGCAGCGTGGACTTGCCGCATCCGGACGCGCCGAGCAGGCAGACGAACTCGCCCGGCTCGATCCGCACGGAGACGTCCTCCAGCACGGGCGTGGGCCCGCCGAAGCTCTTGCCCACGTCCTCCATCACCACTGTCATGACCGCTCCCCTCGCGCCGTCGTCATCCGGATCAGGCCTCGTCGCCGCCGCGCACCATGCCGGCGGCGAGCGTGGCCCCGTCCTGGGGGTCGATCACGAGGAACGCCCCGGTGCGCCGATGCACGGCGTAGGGCTCCACGGGCAGCGGCGCGGCCAGGTGCAGGCGCACCTGTCCGATGTCGTTGAGCCCGAGCGTCTCGGCCGGGTCGAGCCGCAGGGTGTCCAGGTCGAGCCGGCCGGCCACCTCCTGGACGAGCGCCCGGACGACGGCGGTGCCGTGCTTGACAAGGACCTGCTGCCCGACGCGCAGCGGCGCGGCGGAGAGCCAGCACAGCGCGGCGGCCACCTCCGCGGTGGGACGCGGGGCGGTGTCCGCGGCGGCGATCGTGTCCCCGCGGGCCACGTCCACCTCGTCGGCCAGGCGCAGGACCACCGACTGCGGGGAGGAGGCCTCCTCGACGGACTCGCCGGCGGCGTCGACGCCCACCACGGTGGTGGTGCGCGCCGGCTGCCCCGGGGTGAGAACGGCGACGGCGTCCCCGGGCCGGACGGTGCCCGCCACGACCTGCCCGGCGTAGCCGCGGTAGTCGCGGAAGACCTCGGGGTCGAGACCGGGGGCCAGGGCGCCCTGAGGGCGCACCACGAGCTGCACCGGGAAGCGGAAGGAGGCCGCGGCGTCGTCCTCGGCGTCCGCCCCGGGCAGGGACTCGAGCAGCTCCATGAGCGTGGGGCCGGTGTACCAGTCCGTCCGCTCGGAGCGGGTGACCACGTTGTCGCCCTGGAGGGCGGACACCGGGACGCTCACCGCGTCGGAGAGGCCGAGCTCCCGGGCCACGCGCCGGACGTCCTCGGCGATCGCGGTGAAGCCTTCCTCGGAGTAGTCCACGAGATCGATCTTGTTGACGGCGACGATCACGTGCGGCACCCGCAGCAGGGCCACCACGCTGAGATGGCGCCGGGTCTGCTCCACCACGCCACTGCGGGCGTCCACGAGCAGCACGACCGCGTCGGCCGTCGAGGCGCCCGTGACGGTGTTGCGGGTGTACTGCACGTGCCCGGGGCAGTCGGCCAGCACGAAGGTGCGCCGGTCGGTGGCGAAGTAGCGGTATGCGACGTCGATCGTGATCCCCTGCTCCCGCTCGGCGCGCAGGCCGTCGGTCAGCAGCGCCAGGTCCAGCCCGCCCTCGGCGCCGCCGAAGCCGCGCTCGGCGGAGGTGCGGGCCACGGCCTCGAGCTGGTCGGCCAGGACGGCCTTGGAGTCGTGCAGGAGGCGGCCCACGAGGGTGGACTTGCCGTCGTCGACCGAGCCGGCCGTGGCCAGGCGGAACAGGGTCCCGGCGGGGGCGTGCCGGTCCAGCAGTGCGGTGCTCATCAGAAGTACCCGTCCTTCTTGCGATCTTCCATGGCCGCCTCGGAGATGCGGTCGTCGGCGCGGGTGGCCCCGCGTTCGGTCAGGGTGGAGGCGGCGACCTCGAGCACGACATCCTCGACGGTGGCGGCCTCCGAGAGGACGGCGCCGGTGCAGGACATGTCACCCACCGTGCGGTAGCGCACGGTCCGCGTGGTGACCTCCTCCCCCTCGGCCGGCCGGGAGTGCTCCCCCACGGCGCGCCACATGCCGTCGCGGCGGAAGACCTCCCGCTCGTGCGCGTAGTAGATGGGGGGCAGCTCGATGCCCTCGCGGGCGATGTACCGCCACACGTCCAGCTCGGTCCAGTTGCTGATGGGGAACGCGCGGACGTGCTGGCCGGGTGTGTGACGGCCGTTGTAGAGGTTCCACAGCTCGGGGCGCTGGTTGCGCGGGTCCCACTGCCCGAACGCGTCCCGCAGGCTGATGATCCGCTCCTTGGCCCGCGCCTTGTCCTCGTCACGGCGGCCTCCCCCGAAGACGGCGTCGAACCGGTTGGTCCGGATCGTGTCCAGCAGGGGGGTGGTCTGCAGGGTGTTGCGGGTGCCGTCGGCGCGCTCACGCAGCTCACCGCGGTCGATGTACTCCTGCACGGATCCCACCACGAGCCGCAGGCCGAGCCGCTCCACCGTGCGGTCGCGGAACTCGAGGACCTCGGGGAAGTTGTGGCCGGTGTCCACGTGGACCACCGGGAAGGGGATCCTCCCCGGCCAGAAGGCCTTCGCGGCCAGGTGGAGCATCACCACCGAGTCCTTGCCGCCCGAGAAGAGCATGGCGGGGCGCTCGAACTCGGCCACCACCTCGCGGATGATGTGGATCGCCTCGGCCTCCAGTGCGTCCTGGACGTCGGGCCCGGCGGGGCTCACGGTCCCCGGGTCGGGGGCATGGGTGAGGGTCATCGTGTCTCCTTGGTCTGTCTCGGGAGCGGTGCTCAGACGTGGATGCCGCACTCGGTCTTCGCGGTCCCGGCCCAGCGCCCGGCTCGGGGGTCCTCCCCGGGGGCGACGGGGCGGGTGCAGGGACGGCAGCCGATCGAGGGGTAGCCGTTCTGCAGGAGCAGGTTCACGGGCACGTCGTGGTCCGTGGCGTAGCCGACCAGGTCGTCGAAGCTCCACGGGGCGACGGGGTTGACCTTGACCATGCCGTGGGCCTCGTCCCAGCCCACCAGCGGGGTGTTCGTGCGCGTCGGCGCCTCGTCCCGGCGGACGCCGGTGAACCACAGGTCGTATCCGGCCAGCGCGCGGTTGAGGGGCTCGACCTTGCGCATCGCGCAGCACAGCCCAGGGTCACGGGCGAACAGGTCCTTGCCGTGGCGCTCGTCCTGCTCGGCCACGGTCAGCTCCGGGAGCACGTCCACCACGGTGACGTCGAGGCGGCGGGCCACCTCGTCGCGCGTCGCGAGGGTCTCGGTGAAGTGATAGCCGGTCTCCAGGAAGAGGACGTCCACGCCGGGCATCCGCTGCGCCACCAGGTGCGGCAGGACGGCGTCGGCCATGGAGCAGGCCACGGCGGCCCGGCGGAGGTTCACATGGCGGGCGGCCCAGTCGACCACCGCCTCGGCGGGGGCGTCCCAGCCGAGCTCGGCGGCGCCGGACTCCGCGAGCGCCTGCAGGCGCTCGAGCTCCTCGGTCGGACGGGTGGGGGGAACGGTGCTCATCGGAGGGCCTCCTCGTCGACTCGGTGCGCCCACCGGGCGAAGGTCTCGCCCGGCTCACGCTGCTCGTCGTACCGGCGGACGAGGCGCTCGACGTAGTCGACCAGCCCGTCCGCGCGGACCTTCAGGCCGCGGACGCTGCGTCCGAGGCCGGCCTCGGCGCGGTCCACGGAGGCCAGCCCGCCGCCCAGGTGGACCTGGAAGCCGGGCGTCTGGCCGCCGTCGCCGTCCGGCAGCAGCTGGCCCTTCAGACCGATGTCCGCGGTCTGGATGCGGGCGCAGGAGTTGGGGCAGCCGTTCACATGCAGGCTCAGCCGCTCGGGGAGGCGGTCGGCGAGGTCGGCCAGGCGCTCCTCGAGCTGGGCGATCGCGGCGGCGGCGGTGTCCTTCGTGTCCACGATGGCGAGCTTGCAGAACTCCAGGCCCGTGCAGGCGATGGTGGAGCGGCGGAACACGGACGGCTCCGGGTCCAGCCCCAGCTCCTTCAAGCCGGCCACGACGGCGTCCACCCGGTCCCGCTCCACGTCCAGCACCACGATCTTCTGGTGCGGGGTGGTGCGCAGCCGGGTGGAGCCGTGGGCCTCGAGCAGGTCCGCGAGGGCGGTGAGGGTGGTGCCGCTGGAGCGGCCGACGACGGGGGCGGCACCGATGTAGAAGCGGCCGTCCTTCTGCTCGTGGACCCCCACGTGGTCGCCGGGGCGGGTGGGCGGGGCCGGGGCGGGGCCGTCGGGCAGGGCGTAGCCGAGGTACTCCTCCTCCAGCACGGTGCGGAACCTCTCCGGCCCCCAGTCCTCGAGCAGGTACTTCATGCGGGCCTTGTTGCGCAGGCGCCGGTAGCCGTAGTCGCGGAAGATGCTCACGACGGCGTGCCACACCTCAGGGGCGCGCTCGGCCGAGACGAACGCGCCGATCCGGTCGGCCAGGCGGGCCTTCGTGGACAGGCCGCCGCCGACCCACAGGTCGTAGCCGGGACCCAGCTCGGGGTGCACCACGCCGATCAGGGAGATGTCGTTGATCTCGTGGACCACGTCCTGGGAGGGGTGTCCGGTGATGGCGGTCTTGAACTTGCGGGGCAGGTTGGAGACCTCGAGGTCGCCGATCCAGCGGTCCGCGATCTCCCGGATCACGGGCGTGGGGTCGATGATCTCGTCTGCGGCGATCCCGGCCACCGGTGAGCCGAGGATCACGCGCGGCACGTCGCCGCAGGCCTCGGTGGTGGACAGGCCCACGGACTCCAGGCGCCGCCAGATCTCAGGGACGTCCTCGACGCGGATCCAGTGCAGCTGGACGTTCTGCCGGTCGGTGATGTCCGCGGTGTCACGGCCGAAGTCGGTGGAGATCCCGCCGATCACGCGCAGCTGCTCGGTGGTGAGGTCGCCGCCGTCGATGCGCACGCGCAGCATGAAGTAGCGGTCCTCGAGCTCGTGGGGCTCGAGGGTGGCGGTCTTGCCGCCGTCGATGCCCTGCTTTCGCTGGGTGTACAGGCCCCACCAGCGGAAGCGGCCGTGCAGGTCGTCCGAGGGGATCGAGTCGAAGCCCTCGTGGGCGTAGACCTGCTCGATGCGCTCGCGGACGTTCAGGCCGTCGTCCTGCTGCTTGAACTCCTCGTTGTGGTTCAGGGGGGTGGTCCCGTCCACCTTCCACTGGCCGTGCGGCTTGGCGGAGGGACGGCGCGGAGTACGCGCCGGCCTCGACGTCTCGTTCACCTGGGTCATGGCCGCCACGCTAGGAACCCGGCATGCCGGCCCCAAGATCGTCGACGCGGTTCGTCACGTTCCCGGGGCCGGGCCGCGGCGGGGGCCCGGCCCCGATCGTGTGACGGACGGCTCAGCGGCCTCCGGCGGCCCCCCTCGGGGCCTCTACGAGGGCGGACCGCAGCCGGTCCAGGGCGATCCGCGCCACCAGCGGATGCGGCAGCAGGGGGTCGGTGACCACGTCCGCGCCGCTCTCGCCGAGTCGGTCGTGGAAGTGCCCGGGGGCCAGCAGGTGGGCGGCCACCACGGCGCGACGGCCGGCAGCGTGCACCCGGGCGACGGCGTCGGGCACCCGGGGGGTCGCCGCCGCCCCGAACGCCGCGGTCACGGGCAGTCCCGTGGCCCGGGCCAGGGCCGCGGCCAAGGCGTGCACCTGGGCCTGACCGTCCGCGGCGCGGGTGCCGGCCGCCGCCAGGATGACGTCCGATGTCGCGGCCTCACCGGCCGGCACCGCCCGGGCCACCCGCTCGGCCAGAACGGCCACCAGGCGCGGCTCGACGTCGTCCCCGGCCCCGGCCAGCGGTGCGGCGGCGATCGTGTCGGGTCGGGCGGCCGCGGCGTGGTGGATGTCGTGGTGGACGTGATGGCCCAAGGACAGCAGCAGCGGCACGATCACGGCCGGCTCCCCCGGGGGCAGGGCCGCCACGACCTCGTCGAGGGAGGGGCTCTGCACGTCCACGTAGGCCTCGTGGACCTGGGCGCCCGGCCCCTCGGCGTCCAGGAGGGCCGCCAGGTCGGCACGGAGGCCGTCGATCACGACGCGGCCGGCCGTGTCGTGCGTGCCGTGGGCGCAGGAGATCACGTGCAGCACGGGCGCGCTCATGCCGAGCCCACCGCGTCGGCCCACACGTTCTGCGGCCCGCCGCTCACCGGCGGATCACCTTGTGCTGGGCAGCCTGGGCGACCGGCCGCATCACGATCTGATCCAGGTTCACGTGGTGGGGCAGCTCGACGGCGTGGACGCACACCTCGGCGACGTCCTCGGCGGTGAGCGGCTTCTCCACCCCCGCGTAGACCTTCTCGGCGGCCGCGGCGTCCCCGCCCAGGCGCATGAGGGAGAACTCCTCGGTGTGCACCATCCCGGGCAGCACCTCGATCACGCGCACGTTGTGCTCGGCCTCCTCCAGGCGCAGCGCGGCGGTGAGGCCGTGCTGGCCCATCTTCGCCGCGTTGTAGCCGGCGCCGCCCTCGTAGGCGGTGACGGCCGCCGTCGAGGTCAGGTTGAGCACCGTGCCCTCGCCGTGGGCGCGCAGCCCGGGCAGGAACGCCTGGCACATGGCCAGGGTGCCGAGCACGTTGGCGCGGTACATCCACTCCCAGTCCTCGCGGCTGCCGGCGCCCACGAAGTCCGTGCCCCGGGCGCCGCCGGCGATGTTCACGAGGGTGTCGATCCCGCCGTCCGCGTCCACACGGGCGACCAGCCCGGCGACGGCGGCCTCGTCCGTGACGTCGAGGGGCGCGGGGACGACCTCGCCCGGCACGGCCTCCTCGCGGGCCTGCGCGGCGAGGGCGTCGAGGCGCTCGGCGCGTCGGCCGACGGCGTACACCCGCCAGCCGCGGCGGGCGAGCTCGATGGCCGTGGCGCGGCCGATGCCGGTGGTCGCGCCGGTCACGACGGCGGCGCGGGGGCTCTGGTTCTCGGTGGTGTGGCTCACGTCCACGACGGTAGCCCACGGAACGGGTCGGCCCGCATGGGATGATGACGGGCATGGCTGAGAACACGCAGGGCACAGACACGCCCATCGACGCATCGACCGCTTCCACCCCCGCCGCCGGCGCCGTGGCCGTGCCGGACAAGCCGGGCCTCGAGGGCCTGGAGGAGAAGCTCACCGCCCGCTGGGCGCAGGAGGGCACCTACGCCTTCGACCCGCGCACCACGCGCGAGCAGGTGTACTCCATCGACACTCCCCCGCCCACCGCCTCCGGCTCGCTCCACGTGGGCCACGTGTTCTCCTACACGCAGACGGACGTGCTGGCCCGCTACCAGCGCATGACCGGCAAGAACGTGTTCTACCCGATGGGCTGGGACGACAACGGCCTGCCCACCGAGCGCCGAGTGCAGAACTACTACGGCGTCCGCTGCGACCCCACGAAGCCGTACATCGAGGGCTACACCCCGCCGGCGCAGCCCGCGAAGAACCAGCGCGACTGGGACGTGGTCTCCCGCAAGAACTTCATCGAGCTCTGCGAGGAGCTCGCCGTGGAGGACGAGAAGGTCTTCGAGGACCTCTTCACCCGCCTGGGCCTGTCCGTGGACTGGTCGATGACCTACCGGACCATCGACGACGTCTCCCGCGCCGTCTCCCAGCGCGCCTTCCTGCGCAACGTCGCCGCGGGCGACGCCTACCTCTCCGAGGCCCCGACGATGTGGGACGTCACCTTCCGCACCGCCGTCGCCCAGGCCGAGCTCGAGGACCGCGAGGTCCCCGGCGCCTACCACCGCTACCCGTTCACCGCGGCGGACGGCACCCAGGTGTTCATCGAGACCACCCGCCCCGAGCTGCTCGCCTCCTGCTCCGCCCTCGTGGCCCACCCGGACGACGAGCGCTACCAGCCGCTCTTCGGCACCATGGTGCGCTCGCCGCTGTTCGACGTCGAGGTGGAGGTCAAGGCCCACGAGCTGGCCAAGCCGGACAAGGGCTCGGGCATCGCCATGGTCTGCACCTTCGGCGACCTCACCGACGTCACCTGGTGGCGCGAGCTGCAGCTGCCCACCCGCACCCTCATCGGTCGCGACGGCCGCTTCGCCGCCGAGACCCCCGAGTGGATCTCCTCCGAGGCCGGCCGCGCGTTCTACGCCGAGTCGATCGCCGGCAAGACCGTGTTCTCCGCGAAGGAGGCCGTGGTCACGGCGCTCACCGAGGCGGGCCTGATGGACGGCGAGCCCAAGAAGGTCCAGCACGCCGTGAACTTCTACGAGAAGGGCGACAAGCCCCTCGAGATCGTCACCTCCCGCCAGTGGTACATCCGCAACGGCGGCCGCGACGCCGACCGCCGCGAGCAGCTCATCGCCCGCGGCCGCGAGCTGGACTGGCACCCCGAGCACATGCGCCACCGCTACGAGAACTGGGTGGAGGGCCTCAACGGCGACTGGCTGGTCTCCCGTCAGCGCTTCTTCGGCGTGCCGATCCCCGTCTGGTACCGCCTCGATGCCGAGGGCGAGCCCGTCTACGACGAGCCGATCGTCCCCGAGGACGCCGCCCTGCCCGTGGACCCGGTGGCCGAGACCGCCCCGGGCTTCACCGAGGACCAGCGCGATCAGCCCGGCGGCTTCACCGGCGACCCGGACGTCCTGGACACCTGGGCGACGTCGTCGCTCACCCCGCAGATCGTGGGCCGCTGGTCCCGGGACGAGGAGTTCTTCGCGAACGTCTTCCCGTTCGACCTGCGCCCGCAGGGCCACGACATCATCCGCACCTGGCTGTTCTCCACCGTGGTCCGCGCCGACGCCCTGAACGGCTCCGTGCCGTGGACGGACACGGCGCTCTCCGGCTGGATCCTGGACCCGGACCGCAAGAAGATGTCCAAGTCCAAGGGCAACGTGGTGGTCCCCACGGACATCCTGGAGGAGTTCGGCTCCGACGCCGTCCGCTACTGGGCGTCCTCCGCCCGCCTCGGCGCGGACACCGCCTACGAGGTGGCGCAGATGAAGATCGGCCGCCGCCTGGCCATCAAGCTGCTCAATGCCGCGAAGTTCGTGCTCAACCTCGGCGCCACCCGGGACGCCGTGGTCCGCACCCCCGAGGATGCCGCGCGCGTGACCAACGCCCTGGACGCCTCCCTGCTGGCCCGGCTGGCCACCACGGTGGAGCAGGCCACCGCCGCGTTCGACGCCTACGACTACGCGCGGGCGCTGAACGTGACCGAGTCGTTCTTCTGGCAGTTCACGGACGACTACGTGGAGCTCATCAAGGACCGCGCCTACGGCGGCCACGGCGAGGCCGAGCAGGCCTCCGTGGTGGCCGCCCTGGCCACCACCCTCGACTCGCTGCTGCGGCTGCTGGCCCCGTTCCAGCCCTTCGCCACGGAGGAGGTGTGGAGCTGGTGGCGCACCGGCTCCGTGCACCGCGCGCCGTGGCCGGGCCTGGAGTCCGAGGCCGCCGGCCTGCGCGCCGCCGCCGAGGGCGGGGACCCGCAGGTGCTGGCCGTCGTCGCGCAGGTGCTGGGCCGGGTCCGCAAGGCCAAGTCCGAGGCCAAGGTCAAGCAGCGCACGCAGGTGCGCACCGCCACCGTCCGCGCCGCCGCGGCGCAGCTCGACGCGCTGCGCGGCGGCCTGGCGGACCTCAAGGGCGCCGGCAACGTCGCGGACGTGACGCTGACCGAGGCCGACGGCGAGCTCGAGGTCACGGACATCGAGCTGGCCCACGCCGAGGAGGCCTGAGCGTGCGGCGCGCGTCGGCTCCCCGGACCGGCACGGCCGGGGCCACGGGGACCGGTGCACGCCGCATGGCCGCGGCGCTGGCCGGGATGGGCGTGCTGCACTTCGCCCGTCCGAAGCCCTTCGACGGGCTCATCCCGCCGGCGCTGCCCGGCCCCGCCCGCGCCTGGACAG
>NZ_JANQCJ010000270.1:0-933 GCF_024723355.1 Micrococcus sp. HG099
AGGTCGCGGCGGTAGGCGGCCAGCGTGTTCGCGGCGAGGCCCCGCTCGACGGCCAGGTGCTCCAGGTGGCGGCGGAACGGGGCCGCGAGCGCGGACTCCGCGCCCCGGCCCCCACGGCTCCCACGGGCCTCGGCCTCACCGCTTCCCCGGGCGGCCGGGTCGGTGCTCACGCGGGCCAGTCCGCCCCGGGGCCGTGGCGGCCCGGGACGAAGGGGGCGTCCACGGGGCGCAGGCGCCGCCACCCCTGGGCGCGGTGGGCGCACAGGGCGAGGATCGCCACGACCGTGGAGGGGTTGTGCACGCGCCCATCCAGGACGGCGTCGGTCACCTCGTCCAGGCCCACCCAGGCTAGGGGCATGGCGGCCTCCTCGTCCGTGCGCGCGTGCCGCTCCGCCTCGGGGACCTCCTCGACCTGCCGGGCGAGGAACACGCGGATGGCCTCGGTGGAGCCGCCGGGGCTCGTGTAGTAGTCCACGAGGGTGTGCCACTCGCGGGCGCGCAGGTCGGCCTCCTCGGCGAGCTCGCGCACGGCCACCTGGTGCAGGTCCTCCCCGTCCACGTCCCGCAGGCCGGCGGGGACCTCCCACAGCTCCATGCCCACCGGGTGGCGGTACTGGCGCACGAGGGCCACCTGCTCGCGCGGGCCCACGGTGCTCAGCTGGGTGCGCACGGCCAGGACGGCCACGGCGCCGGGGTGCACCATCAGCTCGCGCGTGAGGGGGTCCTGTCCCTTGTCCTCGGGGTCCATCCGGAAGGACTCCCGGGCGATGTCCCAGACCCGGCCCTCGTAGACGGTCTTCGACTTCTTCACCGGCCGGGGGACGTGCAGGTCGCGCAGGGGCGAGCGGCCCGCGCAGGCGGAGATCTCAGGCATGGGGCGATCCTCTCATGGGCCGGGGCGCGCGGCAGGAGGGGTGGGCGGGGCCGTTTGGG
>NZ_JANQCJ010000271.1:0-864 GCF_024723355.1 Micrococcus sp. HG099
CTCGGCGGGGCCGGTCCCGGTGCCGCGGCGACGACGGCGCAGCGCCAGCACCCCGACGGCCACCAGCCCCAGCACGAGCGCCCCCAGCGCGGCCCACTGCCAGGCCGGCCGGTCCGCGAACAGCGACTCCTCGTCCTCCTCCGCCAGGGCGCGGACCTGATCCGAGGGCGTCGTGTGCGCGACGGCGGTGCGCACCAGCGCCTCCAGCGCCCCGGTGTGCTCGGTGCCGGGACGGGCGTCGCGCAGGTCCGCCTCCAGCCGGGACACCAGGTCCGGGCCCGGGGTGACCCCGGTGCCCGTGGCGAGGTGGACGACGGGGGCGAGGGCGCCGTCGTCGTCCGCGGGCGGGAGCATCACGGTGGTCATCACCCACGGCGGGTCCAGCAGGGGGAAGCCGTCCGGGCCGGTGCTCGGCGGGTCCTCGGGCATGCCCGTGCGGTACTCCAGGACCATGGCGCGGGCCGTGGCCTCGGCGTCCGCGCGCATGGCGGCCTCGTCCGCGCCCGGGTCCGCGACGTCCACGGTGAGCATGACGATCCGGCCCTCGAGCGGCAGGCTGCGGGCCAGCATGATGAGCGTGTTCTGGTCCACGTACGGCTCCTCCGGGTTGAGCACCGCGAAGTGGATGCTCTCCGTGAGGATGCCCAGCGACGGCACCACCCGGCCGTCCGCAGCGAGGCGGTCGCCGAAGCCGTGCTCGTCCGAGTCCAGCGGGACCAGCGACGGCGGCGGGGTCGAGTGCGCCGGCCCGCCCGGGGCGGACGGGTAGACCGGGGTGGGGGCGGCGGCTGCGGGTGCGGGTGTGGCGAGGGCAGGGGCGGGCGTGGCGGCTGCGGGGGCGGGCGTGGCGGCGGGGGCAGGGGC
>NZ_JANQCJ010000272.1:0-863 GCF_024723355.1 Micrococcus sp. HG099
GAGGACGCCCCCGCCCCCGCCGGCCCGGGCGGGCGCGCGTGAGCGGCGCCGCCGCGCGTCGCACCGGCTCCCTCCGCCTGGGCTCCGTGGCCGGGGCGCCCGTGCTGCTGTCCTGGACGTGGCTGCTCATCACCGCCGCGATCGTCCTGGCCTTCGGCCCGCAGATCCGGCGCGCGCTGCCCGAGCTGGGCGCCGGCGCCTACGGGGTCGCCCTCGGCTACGCCGTGCTGCTGGCCCTGTCCGTGCTCGTGCACGAGGTCGCCCACGCGTTCGCCGGCCGCGCCGCGGGCCAGCGGGCCGAGGAGGTCGCCCTCACCCTGTGGGGCGGGCACACCCAGTTCCGCGGCGCGCACGCCGGGCCGCTGGGCACCGTGCTCACCGCGATGGCCGGCCCGGCCGCCAACCTCGCCCTCGCCGGGCTCGCCCACCTGGCCGCCCGCGCGGTGGACGGGCCCTCCGTGGCCGCCCTGCTGCTGGACGTCACGGTGTGGGCGAACCTGCTGCTCGCGGCCTTCAACGCCCTGCCCGGCGCCCCGCTGGACGGCGGGCGGATGGTGGAGTCCGCCGTGTGGGCGGCCACCGGGTCCCGGGACCGCGGCGTCGAGGCCTCCGGCTGGGCCGGACGCGTGATCGCCGCCGGGATCGTCGCCGCCGCCCTGCTGGCGCCGCTGCTGCAGGGCCGGACCCCGGACGTGCTGTTCACCGTGCTCCTCATCTGGGCCGCGCTCACCCTGTGGCGCGGCGCCGGCGACGCCGTGGCGCGGGGGCGGTGGGGCCGGCGGCTGGCCGGGCTGCGGCTGGCGGACCTCGAGCTGGCCGCCGTCGCCGTCCCCGAGCACCTCTCCGTGGCCGAGGCCCTGGCC
>NZ_JANQCJ010000273.1:0-855 GCF_024723355.1 Micrococcus sp. HG099
ACGACGCGCAGCGCCACGCAGCCGTGCAGGAGGGCTCGGCGCCGGGCGGCGCGGAGCCGGACGGGGCCTCCGGCGGCCGCCGGGTCACCGACGCCTGAGCGCCTCGGCGAGACGGCGCTCGAGCTCGGCCTCGCCCGGCAGGTCCGGGAAGGACCGCTCCTGCCCGTGCGCCACGTAGACGAAGCTCGCGCCGATCCGCTCGAGCGGGATCCCGTGCAGCCGTGACCAGGCGAGCCGGTAGACGGCCAGCTGGAGGGACTTCAGCTCGAGGTCCCGGCCCCGCGGGACAGCGCCGGTCTTCCAGTCGACGAGCTCCCAGTCGGCCTCCGGGTCCACGGGGTTCCGCGGGTCTCCCCCGGAGCGGTAGATCGCGTCCACGCGGCCGCGCAGGGTGATCCCGCCGACGGTGGTCTCCACGGGCGCCTCCACGAACGCCGGCGTGCGCTCGGCCCAGCGCGAGGATCGGAACCAGGCCTGCATGGGCTCGAGGTCGAGGGCCTCGTCCACCCAGAGGTCCTCGGCGTCCTCCGCGGAGTCGATGTCCAGCATGCCGGTGGCGCCGAAGCGCTCCTCCAGCCAGGCGTGGAAGGCGGTGCCGCGGCGCGCGGCGTGCGCGGGCGGACGCGGCAGGGGGCGCCGCAGCTGCTCCGCCACGGCCTGCGGGTCCGCGGCGAGCTCCCCGTAGAGGGAGACCGAGACGTGATCCGGCAGCGCGACGTCCCCGCCGGAGCCCGCGACGTCGCGCCGGCGCAGCAGCACCCAGTCCACCTGGCGGGCGAGCTCGGGCTCGGCGGCCAGCGCGGACGGCTCGGCGGCGCGCACGGCGGCCGCGGCCGCCTCGACGGCGTCCCGACG
>NZ_JANQCJ010000274.1:0-849 GCF_024723355.1 Micrococcus sp. HG099
CGGCTCAGCCGCGCTCGCGCACGGAGGCCTCGAGCAGCTCGCGGGCGTGCTCGCGGGCGGCCGCGGAGTCGCCGTGGCCGGCGAGCATGCGGGCAAGCTCCTCGACGCGCTCCTCCGCCGAGAGCGTGACGACGTCCGAGGTGGTCACGCCCGCCGCGGGGTCGGAGTTCTTCTCCACCCGCACGTGCCGGTCCGCGTAGGCGGCCACCTGGGGCAGGTGGGTGACGGCGATGACCTGCACGTGGCGGGCCAGCCGGGCGAGGCGGGCGCCGATGCGCACGGCCGCCTCGCCGCCCACGCCGGCGTCCACCTCGTCGAACACGAAGGTGGGGACGGGGTCCGTGGCGGCCAGGACGACCTCGAGGGCGAGCATCACGCGGGAGAGCTCGCCGCCGGAGGCGCCGCGCCCCAGGGGCCGGGGCTCGACGCCCGCGTGGGGCCTCAGGGCCAGGGCCACGTCCTCGGCGCCGTGGGGGCCGAGCCCGTCGCCGCCCACCGGGGCGAGGTCCACGTGGAAGGAGGCGTCCGGCATGAACAAGGCGTGCAGCTCCTGCGTGACGGCCTCCTCGAGCCGTCCGGCGGCGGCGGTGCGCAGCGCGGTCAGGGCGGCGGCGCGCTCCCGCAGCGCGGACTCGAGGCGCTCCAGCTCGCCCTCGAGCTCCTCGAGGCGGCCGGAGTCGCCCTGGAGCTCGTCCAGGCGGGGACGCTGGGTCTCGGCCCAGCCGATGACGTCCTCCAGCTCCGGGCCGTAGAGGCGCTGCAGGCGGGTCAGCTCGGCCAGGCGGGACTGGGCCGCGTCCAGGTCCGAGGCGGCGTCGGTGTCCAGGTCGGCGGTGTACCGGGCGAGGT
>NZ_JANQCJ010000275.1:0-837 GCF_024723355.1 Micrococcus sp. HG099
GGTCGACGGGCTCCACCGACGCCGGGCCGGCGGGCGCGGGGCTCGAGGAGGCCGGACCCGAGGGCGCGGGGCTCGACAGTGCAGGGCTCGACGGCGCGGGGCCGCCGGGCACGGCGCCGTCGGGCCCGGGGACGGGTCGGGCCTCGTCCTGGACGGGGGCGTCCGGTCCGGACGCGGGCTCCTTCTCCTGCACGCGCTCAGCGTACGTCAGCGACCGCGGCCTGACCCGGCGCCCGGCGGGGGACTACCGTGGGGCCGGACTGACAGCCCGTCCCCGACAGCCCGTCCCCGACAGCCCGACCCGGAAGGACCGTGACCGACGTGACCGCCCAGCCCCCCTCCGACTCCCCGGCGCACCTGCGCGGCGCCGTCGACCTGTCCTCCCTCGGGTCCCCGGCCCCCTCCGCCCCGCCCGCCGGCGGCGCCGAGGGCGGGGGGTCGTGGGTGATCCCGGACGCGGACCAGCGCCTGCTCCAGCAGCTGGTCCAGCTCTCCGCCCAGGTGCCCGTGCTCCTGCACCTGCATGTGCCCGGCGACGCCTCCAGCGACGCGCTCTACCGGCAGTTCGCCGACGCGGTGGACGCGCAGGCCGGCCGCCTCGTGCTGGCCCGGATCGACGTCGCGGCGGACCCCTCCGTGCTCCAGGCGCTCGGCCTCGGCGCGGGCCCGGCCGTGATGGCCGTGGTGGCCGGCCAGCCGGTGCCGCTGGTCAACCAGGAGGTGCCGGCCGAGACGCTCGAGCAGCTCATGGGAGAGATCCTCGAGGTGGCCCGCCAGAACGGGGTGGCCGGGACCGTCCCCGCCGTCGCGCCCGCGCGCGCCGACGCCGCCGAGCCC
>NZ_JANQCJ010000276.1:0-805 GCF_024723355.1 Micrococcus sp. HG099
GGTCCGGGACGGGCACGCCGGCCGCGCGCGCCGCGCTCAGCCGCGCGGCGACGGCCTCGGCGGCGGCCGGGGCCAGCACCTTGAGGTAGGCGCGGGAGCCCGCGAGGCCCGCGTCCGCGGCGTCGAGGGCGATCACCGCCCGCTCCCGGGGCCGGTAGCCGCGCCAGGTGAGGCGGACTCGGCCCGGGGCCGTGCCCAGCAGGGCGGCCAGGCCGGCGTCGTCCTCCGTGAGCGCGAGCCCGGGCAGGGCGGGGTCGGCGGCGGCCCACCACCAGAGGGTGCCGTCCTCGAGGACGCCGCGCTCACTCGTCCACGCCGAGCCGGGCGGTGCGGCGTCGGGACCGGTCCGCGGGTCCCGGGCCAGGACGAGGGTGCGGGTGCGGACCCGGGCGTCGCCGGCGCGCCCCTCCATGACGTCCACGTCCAGCACGCGCGCGAGCCGACGTCCCCGCTGCAGGTGCAGGGCGTCGGCTCGTGTGCGCAGCCAGCGCAGCCCGGAGGCGCGGACGGCGAGGGGCGCGGAGGCGCGGCCGATGCTCACGGCCGCGCCCGCCGAACCACGGTCAGGAGGCGCGGCGCCGGGCCAGGACGTGGTCCAGGTCCAGGGCGGCGACGTCCTGCTCGGCGGTGGCGCTGAGCGCCTCCTCGCGCTCGGCGGCGCGGGCGGCGTCCTTGAGGCGGACGTCCGAGCCCGCGGCATCCGGGGCCGTCAGCGGGGCGGGGGCGGGGCGCAGCATCTCGGGCGCGTCCAGGTAGGTGGGGCGCGGCACCACGGGGAGGGTGACGGTGTCCGTCGCCTCCGGGG
>NZ_JANQCJ010000277.1:0-800 GCF_024723355.1 Micrococcus sp. HG099
GTTCCAGCTCGAGGAGGGCCTGGACACCGGGCCCGTGCACGCCCGCCTCACCCGCGCGGTGGCCCCGGACGAGACCGCCGGGCAGATCCTCGCCGACCTCGCCGAGCGCGGCGGGCCGCTCGTGCTGGAGGTGCTCGGGCGGATCGCGGACGGCACCGCCGCGCCGCGGCCCCAGGAGGGCGAGCCCTCCCACGCCCCGAAGCTCACGGCGGCCGACGGCCTCGTCGACCCGGCCCGCCCCGCCGCCGAGGTGGCCGCGCGCATCAACGGCGTCACACCCGAGCCCGGCGCTTGGGGATGGCTGACGGTCGGGGAGGGCGGCGAGCCCGCCCGGTTCAAGCTCGACGGCGTCGCCCCGGCGACCCCGGCCGACGCGGACTGGCCCGCCGACCTGGACGCGGCGCCCCCGGGCGCCCTGCGCACGGCCGGGCGTGCCGCCTGGCTGCGCACCGCTGACGGGGCGGTCCGGCTCGGCCGGGTCCAGCCCGCCGGCAAGAAGCTCATGCCCGCCGCCGACTGGGCCCGCGGCGCCGCCGACGGCGCCGCCCTGCTCGCCGGCGAGGCGCTCGCCGCGCACACCGCGCGGCTCGGACAGGAGGCCGCCGCACGGGCGGCGCGGCGCGAGGCCGCACGAGAGACGGAGGCGTACGCATGAGCGGCGAGGGACAGGGCGGCCAGGGCCGCGGACGCGGCGGCTCCGGCGGGGGATCGCGCGGGGGAGTAGGCGGGGGATCGCGCGGCGGCTCCCGCAACGGCTCCGGGGGCGGACCCCGGGGAGGCTCCCACGGCGGGCCCTTATA
>NZ_JANQCJ010000278.1:0-796 GCF_024723355.1 Micrococcus sp. HG099
ATCCTGGGCGGAGCCGCCCTGCGGGGCGTCTCCGCCCAGGATCAGGTCGAGCTGGGGACGGATGCCGAGCACCTGGTGGACGGCCTCGGCGAGCACGCGGTCGCCGCCGCGGCCCAGCAGCATCTGGCGGGGGCCGTCCTGCTGGAAGCCGATGGTGAGGAGCGAGCCGTCGTAGCCGGCCACGCTCGCGTTGTCCTTCACGATCATCCACATCAGGCGCGAGGCGTCCTCGAGGGCCGCGAGGATGTCCGGCCAGGCCCGGCGGACCTTTTCCACCTGGCTCGGGGCCGGCGCGGAGGCCGCGCTCGAGGGCACCGCGGAGCCCGCGGCGTCCGCCTCAGCCTGCGGGCGCTCCGCAGCCCGCTCGGCCGCCTGGGGACGGGTCGACGCGGGGCTCGCCTCCGGGGCGCCCGCGGCGGGGCGCTCGGCAGGCCGCTCGGTGGTTGTCGGTCGCTCGGCCTGCGCCGTCTGCTGCTGCCGCTGCTCCGGCTGCCTCGCCGGGGCCGGGGGAGGGGTCTGCCGCTGCGGCCGGTCCTGCTGCGCGGGCTGCTCGGGCCGGGTGGCATCGGGCCGCTGGGCCGAGGCACCGGCCTCCGGGGACGACGACGCGGCGGGCGGCGCCCAGCGCTCGGGGCGGGGATGCTCCGACTGCGCGGGTTGAGCCGACGGAGCGGCCTGCCCGACCGGGGACGGCATCGGCGTCGGCTCCGGCTGCGCCGGCGCCTTCTCCGACTGCGTCGCCTCTTGCGCCTCCGGCCGGCGCATCGCGGCGCGGGCCAGCGCGGCGCCCGTCAGC
>NZ_JANQCJ010000279.1:0-740 GCF_024723355.1 Micrococcus sp. HG099
GCCTCGACGTCGAGGCCGGCGCGCACGGCGGTCCGCGCCCCGGCCCGGGGCGCGCGTTCCGCCCCGGTCACGAGCCCGCCCCCCGCGCGTCGGGCACGGCCTCGAACACCTCCGGGGCGGCGCCGGCGCCGCCGATCCGGTCCAGCGGCCACACCACGAACCGGGCGCCGCCGACGACGTCGTCGAGGGACACGAAGCCGCCGCCGGGGCCGTCGCGGTGGGCCCGGGAGTCGGCGGAGGCGGAGCGGTGGTCGCCCAGCACCCACAGCCGTCCGGCGGGCACGGTCGCCTCGAAGGCGTCCTGCGCGGGCGCGTCCCCGGGGGCCAGGTAGGGCTCGGAGACGGGGACGCCGTTCACGCGCAGCGCCGCCTCGCCCGGCGTGAAGGAGACGGTGTCCCCCGGCAGCCCGACGACGCGCTTGATCACGTGCCCGCCGTCGGCGAGCCACCCCTTGGTGTCGTCGAAGACGACGACGTCCCCGCGGCGCACCGGGTACGGCTCCGGGGTCAGCAGCGTGGCCACCACGCGGTCCCCCGCGCGCAGGCCCGGCTCCATGGAGGACGACGGGATGACGTACATGCGCGCCAGGAAGGCCCACGCCAGCACGCACGCCAGCACCGTCAGCACGACGACGGCCAGCACCGCCCGCAGCGGGCCGCGGCCGGGCTCGGCGGGCAGGGCGTGCGAGCCGGCTCCCGAGGGGACCGCGTGGCCGAGCAGGGCGCCGGTCGGCCCGGCG
>NZ_JANQCJ010000027.1:0-24220 GCF_024723355.1 Micrococcus sp. HG099
GCCGAGGCGGGACTCCGCCTCGTCCGCGGCCTCCATGGCTTCGAGGGCGGCCCCCTCGTGCTCGTCGAGCAGGGCGGTGAGCGTGCCGTCCTCGTGCTGCATGGCCTGCAGCTCCCTGGACCCGCCCTGGCCCGCTTCGAGCCGCTCCCGGGTCCGGTCCCGACGGGCGCGGGTGGCGGCGGCCTTCTCGGTGGCCTCGGCCCCCGCCCGGTCGGCGGTGCGGGCGGCATCCTCGAGGCCGGGCAACGCCTCCTCGCGCTCCTGCGCGCGGGCGCGCAGCCGGGCGTGCTCCGGGTCCGCCTTGAGCCGACGGACGGCGGCGCGGGCCTGGTCCAGGGCCGTGTCGAGCTCCTGCAGCTCCAACAGCCGGGCCTGGACGGCCGGCGGTGCGGTGACCTCACTCATGCGTGACTCCCCTCGTCGGCCCGCTCTCCCCCGACCAGGAAGTCCCAGGGGTCGCTGCGGTGATCTGAGAACAGGGTGGTGACGCCCAGTCCCCGCTCCGCCAGGGCGGCCTCCAGGGCGCGGGCGCCGTGCTCGAGCCACAGGGACTCGCTCGCCCAGTGCGAGACGTCCACGAGCGCGGGACGTCCATCCCCCGACACCGCCGTCTCCCGGGCCTCCGAGGCCGGGTGGTGGCGCAGATCGGCGGTCACGTAGACGTCCGCGCCGGACGCGCGGACCGCGTCGAAGAGGCTGTCTCCGGCGCCACCGCACACGGCGACGCGGCGGATGCGCTGGGCGGGGTCGCCCGCCACGCGCACGCCGCCGGCCGTGGCGGGCAGCGCCGCGTGGACGACGCGGGCGAAGGCGGCCAGGTCGGTCTCCTCGGGCAGGTCGCCCACCCGGCCGATGCCTTCGGCCCCGGTGCCGGCGGCGGAGGTCGTCAGGGGCGAGAGCGCTCCGGTGACGCCAACGGCACGGGCCAGCACGTCCGAGACGCCGCCCACGACGGCGTCGGCGTTGGTGTGCGCCGCGAACAGGGCGATGCGGTGCTCGATCAGGGTGTGCAGCAGGCGTCCCTTGGCGGCGGCGGCATGCCCGACGGCGGCGACGGACGAGGTGCCGCGCAGCAGGAGCGGGTGGTGGGTGACCACGAGGTCGGCCCCACGGGCGACGGCCTCGTCGGCCACGGCCTGCACGGGGTCCAGCGCCCACAGGACGGTCCGCACCGGCGCCTCCGGGCGTCCGGCCACCGGCCCGACGGCGTCCCACGGCTCCGCCAGATCCCGCGGCCACAGCCCCTGGACAACCTCGAGGACGTGCCCGAGCGTCGGTGGGGCCAGGGCGTGCTCCGGCGAGGCGGGGACGGCGGGACGGGACACGGTCATACGGGCCATGATGGCCCACCCGGCCCGGGCACGCACGACCCCGCGGCCCTTGGTGACGGCACGGGGCGGCGTCGTCGGGAATGAAAAACGCGACCCGCGTCGCTGTGCCTGCCATGACCGACTCCCCCCGTACCGAGCCCCTCGGCGCCTCCAGCGCGCCCGCCGACGTCCGCGAGCTGACGCTCGCCGGCGGCTGCTTCTGGTGCCTCGACGCCGTCTACCGTCGCGTGCGGGGCGTGCTCGCCGTCGAGTCCGGCTACACCGGAGGCGACGACCCCGCCCCGAGCTACGAGTCCGTGTGCACCGGGACCACCGGCCATGCCGAAGCGGTCCGAGTGCGCTTCGACGCCGCCGTCGTGCCGCCCGAGGTGATCATGGACCTGTTCTTCACCGGCCACGACCCCACGTCGTTGAACCGCCAGGGGGCCGACGTCGGCACCCAGTACCGGTCGGCCGTCTTCGCCCACGACGAGGCCGAGGCCCGGTTCTTCGCGGACGAGATCGCCCGGGCCCAGGCGAACTATGACAGCCCCATCGTCACACGCGTGGAGCCGGCGTCCGCGTGGCACCCGGCTGAGGATATTCACCAGGACTTCTATGCGCGGCGTCGTTCCGACGGATACTGCCGTGTGGTCATCGATCCGAAGCTCGCGAAGGTGCGCCGGAACTACTCCGCGTGGCTCGTGGACGCCTGAGCGGCGCCGCGGCTCGATAGCCTGACGCAGGAACACCCACCCGATCGCCCGCGCCCCGAGGCGCACCACCCCCGGAGGTACCACCATGGCCCACATTCTCGACGACATCACCCAGGCGGTCGGCGGCACGCCCCTGGTCCGGCTGAACCGCCTCGCGAAGGACCTGCCCGGCGACGTCGCTGTCAAGGTGGAGTTCTACAACCCCGCCAACTCCGTGAAGGACCGCATCGGCACCGCGATCGTGGACGCCGCCGAGGCCTCCGGCGAGCTGACCCCCGGCGGCACCATCGTGGAGGGCACCTCCGGCAACACCGGCATCGCCCTGGCCATGGTCGGCGCCGCCCGCGGCTACCGCGTCATCCTGACCATGCCCGAGACCATGTCCACCGAGCGCCGCGTGATGCTCAAGGCCTTCGGCGCCGAGATCGTCCTCACCCCCGGCGCGGACGGCATGCGCGGCGCCCTCGAGCGCGCGCAGCAGATCGTGGCCAGCACCCCCAACTCGATCTGGGCCCAGCAGTTCGCCAACCAGGCCAACGTGCAGGCGCACTACACCGGCACCGGCCCCGAGATCTGGGACGCCACCGAGGGCGCCGTGGACGTGTTCATCGCCGGCGTCGGCACCGGCGGCACCATCACGGGCGCGGGCCGCTACCTGCGCGAGCAGAAGCCGGACGTGAAGCTCATCGCCGTCGAGCCGGCCGACTCCCCCATCCTCTCCGGCGGCCAGGCCGGCCCTCACAAGATCCAGGGCATCGGCGCGAACTTCGTGCCGGAGATCCTGGACACCGACCTCTACGACGAGGTCTACCCGGCAACCTTCGAGGAGTCCATCGAGACCGCCCGTCGGCTCGGGACCGAGGAGGGCATCCTCGGCGGCATCTCCACCGGCGCGATCATCTCGGCCGCCCTCAAGGAGGCCGCCAAGCCCGAGTCCGAGGGCAAGCTGATCGTCGCCATCGTGTGTGACTTCGGCGAGCGTTATATCTCCACCGCCCTCTTCGAGGACATCCGCGGCTGAGCGCCGCACCCGACCGCACCGAACGCTTCGACCCGAAGGGGCCGCCCGTGGGACTGCTCGCCCGCATCAAGGAAGACCTGGACAACGTCCGCAGCCACGACCCGGCCGCGCGCGGGGACCTCGAGGTCGCCCTCGTCTACTCGGGCCTGCACGCCGTGTGGGCGCACCGGATCGCCCACCGGATGTGGCGGCACGAGCGCCTGCGGATGCCCGCGCGCATCCTCTCCCAGGCCACCCGCGCCGCCACGGGCATCGAGATCCACCCGGGCGCCACGATCGGCCGCCGGTTCTTCATCGACCACGGCATGGGCGTGGTGATCGGCGAGACGGCCGAGATCGGCGACGACGTCATGCTCTACCACGGCGTGACGCTCGGCGGCCGGTCCCTGGCCAAGGTCAAGCGGCACCCCACCCTGCGCGACGGCGTCGTGGTGGGGGCCGGCGCCAAGATCCTCGGCCCCGTGGAGATCGGCGCGGGCTCGGCGGTGGGCGCGAACGCGGTGGTGGTCAAGGACACCCCCGCGGACGCCATCGCCACCGGCATCCCGGCGACCTACCGGCTGCGCCGCTCCCCCGCGGAGGACAAGCCCCTGGTGGACCCCGCCGAGTACGTGGACCCGGCCATGTGGATCTGAGCCGGCGGGACGCGTGAGACGCGCCCCGCCGACGGACGGCGGCCCTCCGCAGAGTCGAAGGACTCTGCGGAGGGCCGCCTTCTGCGTGGCCGGAGAGCCGGGCGCGGTCCGGCTCAGGCCGGGATGAGGCCGGCGTAGTCGGTAGAGTAGTACTTCACCGGGGTGTGCGGGATCCGGTCCCACACCGCCGGGTCGACCTGCTGCACGGCGCCGGTGGCCATGCCGTCCAGGGCCGCCGTCACCGCCAGTACGTTCTGCTTCACCAGCTTGCCGCGGGCCTTGTGGCCGAGGCTGTTCGTGTTTCCCGACGTCTCGAAGAAGATCGCGACGTTCGAGTGCCCCGTGGGGTTCAGCCCGTTCCAGTCCAGGCCCATCATCATCGCGGAGACGACGCCGCCGTGGATGTCGATCACCGTGTTCTCGCCGACGTCGTAGCGGTCCGTGCTGATGTGCCCGCGGTGCAGGGTCTCCAGCCAGACGTGGCCGGCGAGCTGACGTGCCAGGCGGTCGTACTCGCCGCCGCGGATGCCCGGCAGGGTCGGTCCGCCGGGGGCGAGGGAGACGCCGAGGGACAGCGTGACGTCCTCGCCCGTGACCCAGTCCTGCTTGAGCCACTGGTGGTGGATGTCCAGGGCGAACTCGGGCTTGACCATGGTCCAGTACTCGTACCAGGCGCGGGACTCCCGCGCCTGGAAGCGGCCGACGCCCCAGTCGCGGTTGAGGTCCACGGTGCGCGGGCGGCCGCGGCCGTCGAGCAGGGGCGCGTCCGCCTCGCGGTCCCAGAGGGTGGTGCCTCGGGTGTTCGCCTCGGAGCCGTCCGGGTTGTACATGGGGATCACGTGGACGGTGAACTCCTCGCGCATGCGGCGGTAGGCCGGGGAGCCGTTGCCGCCCAGGGAGGCGAGGACGTCGAGGGTCGCGTCCAGGCCGTAGGGCTCGTTGCCATGGATCCGGCCCTGCAGCCAGACGTGGCGCGGGCCGTGGCCGACGAGCGCCACGTAGAGGTCCCGGCCCTGCTCGGAGTGCGCCTCGGCCGTGCCGACCTCAGCCAGCGTGGTCACGCGGATCGCGCCGCGGGAGGTCCGCTCGAGCTTGCGCAGCTCGCGGAGCATGTCCGCCAGGTCGCGGATGGCGGCCAGCGGTGGGGTGTCGGACGGCGTGGGCATCGAGCCGGCGGCCTGCGCGGCGGGCGCGGCCACGAGCGGCAGGGCGACGGCGGAGGCGAGGACGCCCAGGGCGCCGCGGCGGGACAGGGACGGGGAGGTGCGAGGGCTCATGCCCCTGAGGGTAACAGGGGGTATGACGCAGATCACGCGGGGCCCGTGAGGGCCCCGCGCGGTCCGGATCAGTCCTGCGTGGGGTCGCCCTCGGCCGGCTGCGGCATGACCACGGGCACGCCCTCGCCGTCCACCTCGGTGCGGTCGCCGGACCACAGCGTGTGGAACGATCCCTCGCGGTCCACGCGCAGGTAGGTGTGCGCGCCGAAGTAGTCGCGCTGGCCCTGCACGAGGGCGGCGGGCAGGCGGTCGGCGCGCAGGCCGTCGTAGTAGGCCAGGGCGGAGGAGAACACGGGCACGGGGACGCCGGCGGCGACGGCGGTGCCCACCACGCGGCGCCAGGCCGGCAGGGCCTCGGCGATCGCCTGGGCGAACTCGGGGGCGAACAGCAGGTTCAGCGGCTGGCCCTCGGCGCGCGTGCCCGGCTCCGGGTGGCGGGCGGTGTCCCGGCCGCCGAAGGCCTTCATGATCACGTCGAGCAGGTCGGCGCGGATGATGCAGCCGTCCCGCCACAGCGAGGCGATGGTGCCCAGGTCCAGGGACCAGCCGTACTCCTCCGCGGCCGCGGCGAGCATGTCCATGCCCTGCGCGTAGGCCACGAGCTTCGAGGCGAACAGCGCCTGGCGCACGTCCTCCACGAACGCGTCCGTGTCCGTCACCGCGGGGGACGCGGCCTCTTCCACCCCGGCCTGCAGCACCTCGCGCGCCGCGGCGCGCACCTCGCGCTGGGAGGACAGGGAGCGGGCGAAGACGGACTCGGCGATCGCGGCCACCGGGGAGCCGACGTCGAGCCCCGAGATGGCGGTCCACCGGCCGGTGCCCTTCTGGCCGGCCTCGTCCACGATCACGTCCACGAGCGGGCGGCCGGTGGCGCCGTCCACCTGGGCGAGGACCTCGGCGGTGATCTCGATCAGGTAGGAGGCCAGGTCGGTCTGGTTCCAGGCGGTGAACACCCCGGCCTGCGCGGCGGGCTCGAGGCCGCCGATGCGGCGCAGCAGGTCGTAGGCCTCGCCGATGACCTGCATGTCCGCGTACTCGATGCCGTTGTGGACCATCTTCACGTAGTGCCCGGCGCCGTCCGTGCCGACCCACGCGCAGCACGGCTCGCCCTCGAAGGTCGCGGCGATCTTCTCCAGCATGGGGCCGAGGGCCTCATAGGACTTCTCGGGGCCGCCGGGCATGATCGCGGGGCCGTTGAGGGCGCCCTCCTCGCCGCCGGACACGCCCACGCCCACGAAGTGCAGGCCCTTCTCGGCCAGGGCGGCCTCGCGGCGGCGGGTGTCCTCGTAGTGGGAGTTGCCGGCGTCGATGACGATATCGCCCTCGTCCAGCAGGGGGACGAGCTGGTCGATCACGCCGTCCACGGGGGCGCCGGCCTTCACCATGATGAGCACGCGGCGCGGGGTGGCCAGGGACTGCACGAGCTCCTCGAGCGTCTCGGTGGCCACGAACGCGCCCTCGTCGCCGTGCTCGGCCACGAGCTGGTCCGTGCGGCCGCGGCTGCGGTTGTGCAGGGCCACCGTGTAGCCGTTGCGGGCGAAATTGCGGGCGAGGTTGGCGCCCATCACCGCCAGGCCCGTGACGCCGATGTCGGCCGTGCCGACGGGGACGGTGGTGCTCTGCTCGGACATCGCGGGGGGCCTCCTGTGGCTGGGACGGTGGGGGCGGGGCCGCGCCGCACGCGGTCCCGCCCACCAGCCTACGTCGCAGCGGCTCAGTCCCCCACGGCGTCGCGGCCGCGACGCACGATCAGCGGGTCCGGGGTGCCCACGACGTCGTGGTCCTTGCCCTCGTACTCGAACTGGGACAGGAAGTAGCGCATGGCGTTGAGACGGGCGCGCTTCTTGTCGTTGGAGCGCACGGAGATCCACGGGGCGTGCTCGGTGTCCGTGTGGAGGAACATGGCCTCCTTGGCCTCCGTGTACGCCTCCCAGCGGTCCAGGGACTCCAGGTCCATGGGCGAGAGCTTCCACTGGCGGACCGGGTCGATCTGACGGATCGCGAAGCGGGTGCGCTGCTCCGTCTGGGTCACGGAGAACCAGAACTTGGTGAGGTGGATGCCGTCGTCCACGAGCATCTTCTCGAACAGCGGGACCTGGTTCATGAAGCGGCGGTACTGCTCGTCCGTGGCGAAGCCCATGACGCGCTCGACCCCGGCGCGGTTGTACCAGGAGCGGTCGAACAGCACGATCTCGCCCTCCGTGGGGAAGTGCTGGATGTACCGCTGGAAGTACCACTGGCCCTGCTCGCGGTCCGAGGGCTTGCTCAGCGCGACGGTGCGGGAGGTGCGCGGGTTCAGGTGCTCCGTGAAGCGCTTGATGGTGCCGCCCTTGCCGGCGGCGTCGCGGCCCTCGAACACGATGATGTGGCGCTGGCCGGTGTCCTCGCCCCAGTACTGCAGCTTGAGCAGCTCGATCTGCAGGCGGTACTTCTCCAGCTCGTACTCGTCGCGCGTCATGCGCTCCTCGTACGGGTAGTCCTCCTTCCACGTCTCCACGGCGCGGCCCTGCGGGTCGATGAGGTCCGGGTCGTTGGTGTGGCCGTCGGAAACCGTGTAGCCGCCGTCCCGCAGCTTGTCGATGAACTCGCGGAGGTTCTCGCGGGGGGCGTCGGGCTGCAGCAGCTCCATGGGCCGTCTCCTTCAGACAGGGGGTGCGACGCGCCGCCCGACCGTCCTCGTCCGGAGGGGACGGGGACGGCGGGCGGCGGCCAGTGGTCTCCCGTCCATTATGGTCGGCGCGGCCCTCGCGGTCCCGGGCTGCGCGCCCGGTCGGATGAACTCCGGATGAACCTTCGCCCCGGGCCGTCCCGACGAAAGGCCCCGTCGGGCCGGCCCGTCGGGCGGGCGCCGGAGGCCGGCCGCGGGACGCGTCAGGCGCCGGGGCCCACGCCGAGCAGCTCATCGATCGCGGCGACGGCGGCGCGGGCCGCGTCGACGTCGGCGAACTGGGCCACCGCGTCGTCGTACCGGCGGTGGCCGGGCAGCTTCAGGCCCACCGTGGCGCCGTCGGTGGCGGGCAGGATCCAGATCCGGCCGCGCGGCTCCACGTCGCGGGACTCGGCGACGTCGGCCTCCTCGAACTCGCGGTCGTAGCCGGCCCACTCGACGCCGGGGCGCGGAGTGTCGGCGCCGTCGAGGACGTCCCGACCGCCCATGCGCAGGCAGGTGACGGACTGCAGCAGCGCGTCGAGGGTGCGGGCGGTCGCCTTGCCGGCCAGCTCGTCCTGGAAGAGGCCGAGGATGGACCACTGCCCGTCCTGGAGGAAGAGCATGGTCTGCCCCGCCTCCCCTCCGGTGATGACGGCGAGGTGACGGGCGGCGCCGTCGGGGCGGGCGGGCAGCTTCCAGAAGCCGAGGGGGGTCGCGGACATGGCCACCACCCTAGTGTGGGGAGGATGAGCTGGTTCCCCCGCCGACGAGCGGCGTCCGCGCCGCGCGCCCTCGCCGCCCGACTCGAGAACGCCGACGCGATCGCGGCCGCCGCCCGCCGCGCGGACGTGCCGCTGCCGGTGGCGGCGGCGCTCGCCCAGCTCGAGTCCGGCGGACGCAACGTCTTCGGCCACGACGCCGGCGGGGTGCATGCCGCGGCCCGCGGCACGGACGTGCCCGTGACCCGGGAGCTCTTCGAGGAGCTCGAGGCCCGGGTGGCCGCCGGGGAGACCTCCAACGGGGTGGGACCGGCGCAGATCACGTGGCCCCCGTACTTCGCGCAGGCGCGCCGCCGCGGGCTGCGGCTGTGGGACCCCGAGGACAACATGGCTTTCGGGCTCGAGATCCTGCGCGGCCACCTCGGCGGGGACCTCACGGAGGAGGGGATCGCGCGGGCCGGCACGCTGTACAACGCCGGGACGCTGCAGGGCGGCGTCACCGACTACGGACGCCGCCTGGCCCGGGCGAGCCGCGACTGGGCGCGGCGCCTCGGGGAGCCGGCCCCGCCGTCGTCGTCCCCGGGGCGCGGCGCGGGACGGGACGGCGACCGCGGGCGGGCCCGGTCAGGGGCGCCGGGCCGCACCCACGTGATCGAGCCCGGCGACACGCTGTGGGCGATCGCGCGGGCGAACGGCACTGACGTCGCCACGCTGCGCCGGCTCAACCCGGACCTCGTCCCGGAGGCCCTGGCCGTGGGCGCCCCCGTGCGCCTGCCGTGAGGCCGGCTCAGGCCAGGTTCACCAGCAACACGTAGGCGAGGGTGCCCGCGGCGATGGAGAGCAGGGTGCGCCGGCCGCCGAGCAGGTGCACGGCCACGGTCACCACGGCGGCGATCAGGGCGTGCGCCACCCGGCGCGGGTCCACGGGGGCGCCGGGGGCGAGCGCCGCGGCGTCGAGCAGCATCACCACGGCGAGGATCGTCAGGACCCCGGCGGGCATCCACACGGCCAGGCGCGCGGCGAGCACCGACTCGCGCAGCGGGCGCAGCAGCGCGAACGGCAGCGCGCGCAGAGCGAAGGTGACGGCCCCGGCCACCACGGCCACGGCCACGAGGTACGCCGCACCCGTCATCGGGGCTCCTCCCCCGGCGCCGGCCCGGCGACGGCGGGCACGGGCCCGGTGGCCGGCGTCGGGGCGGGCAGCGGCAGCTCCACGCCCCGCCGGGCGAGCACGTGCAGCGCGATGAGCACGGCCGCATAGACCGCGAAAGCCGCCACGAGCAGCTGCCCGGGCGCCACCAGCAGGCCGACCCCGACGGCGAGCGCGGCCGCCAGCACCAGGGGCGCCTGGGCGCGGGTGCGGGCCGCGTCCAGGGCCAGGACGATGAACAGGGCGACGAGCGCGAACTCGAGCCCCTCCACCGGGCCCGGCAGCAGCCAGGCCACCGCGACGCCCGCGAGCCCGCCGAGCACCCAGTAGGCGTGCAGCGCGACCTGCAGGGCGATCAGCCGCGGCGCGGTCCAGCCGCGCGGGTGGGCGGCGGCGATCGCATAGGCCTCGTCGATCAACGCGCCCATCGAGTACAGCCGGGCCAGCGGATGCCGGACCACGCGCAGCGGGAAGCTGAACGCGTAGAACACGTGCCGGAAGTTCACGAGGAACACCGTCACCGCGATCGTCAGCAGGGGCGTGGCGGCCACCGCGAGGGAGACGAGCAGCAGCTCCACGGAGCCGGCGAACACCACCACGGAGAACAGCGGCGCCACCCACGCGGGCAGGCCGGCCTGGACCACGAGCATCCCGAAGGCCACGCCCAGCGGGAACAGGCCGAGCCCGGCGGCCAAGGACAGGCGGACGCCGGTGCGGACCTCGGCGGCGCGAGACGGCGGTGGGGCGGGGTGCGGCGAGGGGTGCAGGGAGGGGGCGTTCATGACGCTGTCAGGGTCTCACACGGGCGAGCGGTCGGACGGTCAGCGCCGGGCGCGGGCGAGGACGGTGAACACGTGCCAGTGCTTCGGCCCGGAGAACGCGGGGCCGCGCTCGGACCGCTCGGTCAGCTCCACGACCTCCAGGCCTCGCAGGAGGTCCTCCACCTCGGGCCGGGTCAGGTAGGTCCCGGCGTCCGAGGACCAGTCGTCCTCCGCCCCGAAGAGGTCGACGGCGAGGACGCCGCCCGGCGCCAGGGCGGCGCGGATGCGGGACCACACGGCGTCGAAGGCGTGCCGCGGGACGAAGGGCAGGGCGGCG
Organism: Micrococcus sp. HG099; assembly: GCF_024723355.1. NCBI lineage: Bacteria > Bacillati > Actinomycetota > Actinomycetes > Micrococcales > Micrococcaceae > Micrococcus > Micrococcus sp. HG099. Next base: position 10,577 of record NZ_JANQCJ010000027.1, read on the forward strand.
TTGGCGAGCACCAGGTCCGCGGCGGGCAGGGGGTCCCAGTCCTCGATGCGCCCCGTGCGATGGTCCAGGGCTCCCCCGGCGGCGAGGGCCGCCATGGCGGGGGCGACGCTCGGGTCCGCGTCGATGGTGCTCACGGTCAGGCCCAGGGCCAGCAGGTGGCGCGCCTCGACGCCGGCCCCGCACCCGAGCTCGACGGCGTGGCGGGCGCGGAGGTCGGCATCGGTGGCGAGGGCGTCGACGGCCCGGGCCGTGAGCGGCCGGATCCGGCCCCGGCCGGCCTGCGCGGCGTTGTACTCGGCCCAGTCGCCGCGGCTCGTCGGCGCGGGGGTCGTCATGTGCTCAGTCTGCCATCCGGGCTGGCCGGGAAGCCCCGCCCGTGACGAGCCGGCGACGCCGCCGCAGGGACGGGCGCTCGAGGGCCCGGGGACCGGTGCGGCTGCGCCGCCCCTCCCGGCGGATCGACGGAAACGGCCCGGATCGACGGCCGTTCCGTCGGTCTCGACCGATTCCGTCGATCCCACGGGTTCGAGGAGGGGGATCCGGCCGGGATGGGGCCGGCGGTGAGGCCGGGGACGGACCGGCGGCGGCAGGAGTGACAACGGCGGGGGCGGAACGAGCCCACAAGAAGGCCGCGAGCCGGGCTGTCGCCCTCACGGCGACGGCCCGGCTCAGGGCGGGGGTGGACCCAGACGGACTCGAACCGCCGACACCCGCGGTGTAAACGCGGTGCTCTGACCAACTGAGCTATGGGTCCCGACGAGGGTCCAGGCTACCGGTCGCCGAGCAGGGCGCGCGTCGCCTCCTCGTGCTCCGCCCGCGAGCGCGGCCGGCCCGGGGCGGCCGTCACGCGGGCGGCCTCGACGCCGTCGGCGTCCAGGAGCACGGACACGCGGAGGGCGCGGCCGGTCGCCGCGTCGAACGCGTCCAGCGCCGCGCAGGCCGCGCCGTGCGGCCAGAAGTCGGAGAGCAGGACCAGCTCCTCGTACAGCCCCAGGTCCTCGCGGACCCGACGCAGCACGGGGGCCGCGTCGCAGGCGATGACCCGCACGGCCACGCCGTCGGCGGCGAGGTCCGTGGCCAGCTCCCCCAGCCAGCCCAGCTCGCCGGTGCACACCGGGGTGAACGCCCCGGGCAGGAGGACGAGCCACGTGGCCCGCGGCGCGGTCGCGTCCTCGGGCCCGCGCGTCGGCGGCCAGGGCCAGTCCTGGCCGCGGTCGTCCCGCAGGGCGGGGACGGCACCGGGCTCCTCGGCCACCGCGCTTCTGCACGGGCCGTCAGCCACCGCGCTTCTGCGCGGGTCGTCAGCCACCGCGCTTCTGCACGAGCCGCTGGGCCGCCCAGTCCTCGGAGACGCCCGCGCCGGTGGTGGCGTGCAGGCCCGCGGTGCCGGCGGCCTCCTGCACGTCCGCCGGGTTCACGTGCCCGGCCCGTCCCTTGCGCGGGGTCATCAGCCACACGGGGCCGGAGTCCAGGGAGCGCTGGGCGTCCACGAGCGCGTCCGCGAGGTCCGTGACGTCGCCGTCCTCGGCGCGCCACCAGTACAGGACGGCGTCCGCCGGCTCCTGGTCCTCCTCGGTCAGCAGCTCTTCGCCGAGGGCGTCCTCCAGGCCGTCGCGGAAGGTGAAGTCGACGTCGTCGTCGTACCCCCACTCCTGCACAAGGTCGCCCTGCGCGAGGGCGAGCTCCGCCAGGAGCGCGCTGTCCGTCGAGGTCGGCGTCGACCCTGCCTCCATAGTGTCCGGTCCTCCTTGATGGTGGGCGGGCACTGCGGCCCGCGCCGTCGAGCGGGTGATGGCCCCACCATACGCCGTGGGCGCCCGCGACCCGGGGCGTCGTCTCGCGCGCGAGAGGCCCGCCCCGACTACTGTGGTCCCGAACAGACGCACTCCCCGGGCCACCGCCCGGCCCGGCGTCGCGGGGTCGGACCGGACCGTCTGCCCCGCAGCACACCGCGGAGCACCCCTCCGCACGACAGCCAGGAGGCACCGTGAGCGCAGCCGAAGAGAGTTCCCAGATCCTCAGCGGCCTGACCCAGCAGTTCCCGGACAAGGATCCGCAGGAGACCGCCGAGTGGATCGAGTCGCTCGACGGGCTCATCGAGGAGCGGGGCACCGAGCGCGCGCAGTTCATCATGCGCTCGCTGCTCCAGCGCGCGGGGGCGAAGTCCGTGGGCGTGCCGATGGTCACCACCACGGACTACGTCAACACGATCCCCGCCGACCAGGAGCCCGAGTACCCCGGCGACGAGGAGCTCGAGCGCCGCTACCGCAACTACCTGCGCTGGAACGCCGCGGCCATCGTGCAGCGCGCTCAGAAGGACGGCATCGGCGTCGGCGGCCACATCTCCTCGTACGCCGGCCAGGCGACCCTCTACGAGGTGGGCCTGAACCACTTCTTCCGCGGCCAGGACCACCCCGGCGGCGGCGACCACATCTTCTTCCAGGGCCACTCCTCCCCGGGCAACTACGCCCGCGCGTTCCTCGAGGGCCGTCTCACCGAGGAGGACCTGGACGGCTTCCGCCAGGAGAAGTCCCGCCAGGGCCACGCCCTGTCCTCCTACCCGCACCCGCGGATGATGCCGGACTTCTGGCAGTTCCCCACCGTGTCCATGGGCCTGGGCCCGATGAACGCGATCTTCCAGGCGCAGACCAACCGGTACCTGCACAACCACGGGATCAAGGACACCTCCGACCAGCACGTCTGGGCGTTCCTCGGCGATGGCGAGATGGACGAGCCCGAGTCGCGCGGCCAGCTGCACGTGGCGGCCAACGACAAGCTCGACAACCTGACCTTCGTCATCAACTGCAACCTGCAGCGCCTCGACGGCCCGGTGCGCGGCAACGGCAAGATCGTCCAGGAGCTGGAGTCCTACTTCCGCGGCGCCGGCTGGAACGTCATCAAGGTCCTGTGGGGCCGCGAGTGGGATCCGCTGCTCGAGGCCGACGACGAGGGCGAGCTCGTGCGCATCATGAACGAGACGCTCGACGGCGACTACCAGACCTACAAGGCCGAGTCCGGCGGCTTCGTCCGCGACCACTTCTTCGGCCGCTCCTCCGCCACCAAGGAGATGGTGGCGGACATGAGCGACGACGAGATCTGGGGCCTCAAGCGCGGCGGCCACGACTACCGCAAGGTCTACGCCGCCTACAAGTCCGCCATGGAGCACAAGGGCCAGCCCACCGTGATCCTCGCGCACACCATCAAGGGCTACGGCCTGGGCAAGTCCTTCGAGGGCCGCAACGCGACGCACCAGATGAAGAAGATGACGGTCGAGGACATCAAGGTGTTCCGCGACCGCCACCGCATCCCCGTCACGGACGAGCAGATCGAGCGCGACCCCTACGACATCCCGTACTACCACCCGGGCAAGGACGCCCCGGAGATCAAGTACCTGATGGAGCGGCGCAAGGAGCTCGGCGGCTTCGTCCCCGAGCGCCGGGCGAAGCACCACAGCATCCCGGTGCCCCCGGAGGCCGCCTACAAGCAGGCGCGCAAGGGCTCGGGCAAGCAGCAGGCGGCCACCACCATGGCGTTCGTCCGGCTGCTCAAGGACCTGATGCGGGACAAGAACATGGGCTCGCGCATCGTGCCGATCATCCCGGACGAGGCCCGCACCTTCGGCATGGACTCGTTCTTCCCGACGGCGAAGATCTACAACCCCAAGGGCCAGAACTACCTGTCCGTGGACCGCGACCTCTTCCTGTCCTACAAGGAGTCGCCGCAGGGGAAGATCTACCACGTCGGCATCAACGAGGACGGCGCCACCGCCGCCTTCAACGCGGTGGGCACGGCGTACTCCACCCACGGCGAGCCGATGATCCCCGTCTACATCTTCTACTCGATGTTCGGGTTCCAGCGGACGGCCGACAACATCTGGGCCGCCGGCGACCAGCTCGCGCGCGGCTTCATGATCGGCGCGACGGCGGGCCGCACCACGCTCGCGGGCGAGGGCACCCAGCACATGGACGGCCACTCCCCCGTGATCGCGGGCACCAACCCGGCCGTGAAGCACTACGACCCGGCGTACTCCTACGAGATCGCGCATATCGTGCGTCAGGGCTTCGAGGACATGTACGGCGAGCACGACCGCGGCGAGGACGTCCGCAACGTCATCTACTACCTCACGGTCTACAACGAGCCGATCCACCACATCGACGAGCCCGAGGACCTGGACGTGGAGGGCCTGCTCAAGGGCATCTACCGCCTCTCCGAGGGCCAGGGCGACGGCCCGAAGGTCCAGCTGATGGGCTCCGGCGTCTCGCTGCCGTGGGCCGTCGAGGCGCAGGGCATCCTCGCCGAGGAGTGGGGCGTGAACGCGTCCGTGTGGTCGGTGACCTCGTACAACGAGCTGTACCGCGACGCCGTCGCTGCGGAGAAGGACGCCCTCAAGGACCCGTCGGCCGCCCCGCGCGTGCCGTACGTGACCCAGAAGCTCGAGGGCGCCGAGGGCCCCGTGGTGGCCACCTCGGACTTCGCCACCTCGTGGACGAACCAGATCCGCCCGTTCATCCCGAACCGGTTCGCGGCCCTGGGCGCCGACGAGTTCGGCTTCGCCGACACCCGGTCGGCGGCGCGCCGGTACTTCCTCATCGACTCCCACTCGATGGTGGTCCGCGCCCTGCAGCTCCTCGAGGAGGAGGGCTCCGTGGAGAAGGGCACCGCCGCGAAGGCCCACGAGAAGTACCGCCTGGACGACGTGAACGCCGGCACCACCGGCAACGCGGGCGGCGACGCCTGACCCGTCCGTCCCGGGGGCGCTGAGGCGCTCCCCGACCCGGCATCGGCCGGCCGCCTCCCCTGCGGAGGCGGCCGGCCGTCGTCGTCCCCGGGCCCCTCCTGGCCTCGCCGCGCGGCGCGCCGGGGGCCGGGCCCGACGGCGCCGCTGTAGGAACCCCACAACGCGGCCCTAGGATGGAGCGCATGCCCGAGCCCCGATCCGCCGCCCCGCGCCCTGTGAGCACCGAGGGGCGCGCCCGCCTGCGCAGCCACCTCGGCGCCCTCAACACGGCCGTGCTGCAGCGGCTCGACGCCACGCTGCCCTGGTACCGAGGGCTGACCCCGGACGAGCGCAGCGCCCTCGGGCTCGTGGCCCAGCGCGCCCTGCAGGGCTTCATCTCCTGGTTCGACCGCCCGACGACGGCAGGCCACGTCCTCCAGGACGTCTTCGGCCCGGCGCCGACCGACCTCACGCGCGCCATCTCCCTGCAGCGCGCGCTGCAGCTGATCCGCACGATGGTGGACGTCGTGGAGACCCGCGTGCCCGAGCTGCTGGCCGAGCGGGACCAGGCGCCCATCCGCGAGCACGTCCTGCACTACTCCCGGGAGGTCGCCTTCGCCCTGGCAGACGTCTACGCGCGCGCCGCGGAGATGCGCGGGGCGATGGACTCCCGGCTCGAGGCGGTGCTCCTGGACGCCGTGCTGCGCGGCCAGGACCCGGACGAGATCCGCCACCGCGCCACGGCGCTGGGCTGGCGCGGGGACCACCGCGTCATGGTGATGGCGGGCCTGGCGCCGGGCCAGGACCAGCCGGCCTTCATCCCGGGGCTGCGCCGGGCGGCCGCGAAGCTGGACTGCGACCTGCTCGTGGGCGTGCAGGCGGAGCGGCTCGTGCTCGTGATCGGCTCGGTCACGGACGCGCAGGTGGTGGGCGAGGCCCTCACGCCCTGGTTCGCCCCGGGCCCGGTGATCCTCGGGCCCGTGGTGGACTCCCTGGTGGAGGCGCACGTCTCGGCCCGGCACACGCTCGCCGGGCTCGGCGCCGCCCCCGCGCACCCGCGCGCCGTCCGCCCCACGCCGGCCGAGGACCTGCTGCCGGAGCGGGCGCTGCTGGGCGACCCCACGGCCTACGAGGCCCTCGTGGACGGCGTGTACGCGCCGCTGGCGGACGCCGGCACCGCGCTGCTGGAGACGGTGGACGCGTACGGCGCGCTCGGCCACTCCCTCGAGGGCACGGCGCGGGAGCTCTTCGTCCACGCGAACACGGTGCGGTACCGCCTCAAGCGAGTGGCCGAGGTGACGGGCTGGGACCCCCTGGTCCCCCGGGACGCCTACGTGCTGCAGACGGCCGTGACCCTCGGGCGGCTCGCCGGGTCCCGGCCGGGCGTCGCCGAGGCCTCCGCCTGAGGCGGCCTCGCCGGGCGCCCGAACTTGTAGGAACCCTCCAAAACGGCTCGCCGGGGTTCGTGGCCCCGTCTCCCCGGGTCCGGGCGTGAACCCTGACACCATGGAGGAATGCTTGCCATCGTGTGCCCCGGACAGGGCTCCCAGACGCCCGGCTTCCTCTCCCCCTGGCTGGAGCTGGACGGCACCCGCGCCCTGCTCGAGTCGCTCTCGGACGCCGCAGGCGTGGACCTCGTCCGCCACGGCACCGAGTCGGACGAGGAGACCATCAAGGACACGGCGGTCGCCCAGCCGCTGATCGTGGCCGCCGGCCTGGTGGCCGCCGCCGCCCTCGAGGCCGACGCCGCCGCCCCGGCGTCCACGTTCGTCGCCGGCCACTCCGTCGGCGAGATCACCGCCGCCGCCGTCACCGGCGTGCTCTCCCCCGCCGACGCGCTCGCCCTCGTGCGGGTGCGCGCCACCGGGATGGCCCGGGCCGCCGCCGCCACGCCCACCGGCATGGCCGCCGTCGTGGGCGGGGACAAGGACGAGGTCCTGGCCGCGATCGAGGCCGCAGACCTCGCCCCCGCGAACGTCAACGGCGCCGGCCAGATCGTGGCCGCCGGCACCGCGGAGGCCCTCGCCGCCCTCGGCGAGTCCGCCCCCGCCCGTGCCCGCGTCATCCCCCTCAAGGTGGCCGGAGCGTTCCACACGGAGCACATGCGCCCCGCCGTCGGGGAGCTCGCCGCCCACGTGGCCGGGCTCTCCCCCGCGGACCCCCGCCTCACCCTGCTCTCCAACCGCGACGGCCAGGCGGTGGACGCGGGCGCCGAGGTGCTCTCCCGGATCGTGGACCAGGTGACCCGCCCCGTGCGCTGGGACCTCTGCATGGAGGCCATGGCCGAGCGGGAGGTCACGGGGGTCCTCGAGCTCCTGCCCGGTGGCACACTGACCGGACTGGCCAAGCGCGGGCTCAAGGGCACCGCTCAGCTCGCCGTGAAGACCCCCGAGGACCTGGACGCCGCGCGGGCGTTCCTGGCCGAGCACACGGCCTGAACCCCGCGCTCCGTCCCCCAGAGAGAAGCAGCATGACCGTCACCCTGAAGCAGCACGAGCGCCCCGCGGCGAGCCGCATCGTCTCCGTCGGCGCGTACCGTCCGAAGAACCTCGTCCCCAACGAGGACCTCGTCGGCCCGATCGACTCCTCGGACGAGTGGATCCGCCAGCGCACCGGCATCGTCACCCGCCAGCGCGCGACCGCGGAGGAGACCGTCCCGGCCATGGCCGTCGCCGCCGGACGCGAGGCCCTCGAGCGGGCCGGCCTGACCGGCGCGGACCTCGACGCCGTGATCGTCTCCACCGTGACGTTCCCGCACGCCACCCCCTCCGCGGCCACCCTCGTGGCCCACGAGCTCGGCGCCACCCCCGCCCCCGCCTTCGACGTCTCGGCCGCCTGCGCCGGCTACTGCTACGGCGTGGCCCAGGCCGACGCCCTGGTGCGCGCCGGCACCGCCAAGCACGTGCTGGTCGTCGGCGTGGAGCGCCTGTCCGACGTCGTGGACCCCACCGACCGCTCCATCTCCTTCCTGCTGGGCGACGGCGCGGGCGCCGTGATCGTCTCCGCCGCGGACGAGCCGGGCATCTCCCCCTCCGTGTGGGGCTCGGACGGCGAGCGCTGGGAGACCATCTCCATGACCCACTCCCAGCTGGAGCTGCGCGACGTCGTCGAGCAGGCCCGCACCAGCGGCGACGCCACGGCGATCACCGGCTCCGAGGAGATGGTCTGGCCCACGCTGCGCCAGGACGGCCCCTCCGTGTTCCGCTGGGCCGTGTGGTCCATGGCGAAGGTGGCCCGCGAGGCCCTCGACGCCGCCGGCGTGGAGCCCGAGGACCTCGTGGCGTTCATCCCCCACCAGGCGAACATGCGGATCATCGACGAGTTCGCCAAGCAGCTGAAGCTGCCGGAGTCCGTGACCGTGGCCCGCGACATCGCGGACGCCGGCAACACCTCCGCGGCCTCCATCCCGCTGGCCATGCACCGCCTTCTCGAGGAGGACCCGTCGCTCTCCGGCGGCCTGGCCCTGCAGATCGGCTTCGGCGCCGGGCTCGTCTACGGCGCCCAGGTGGTGCGCCTCCCCTGAGGCCGCGCCGTCTGATTCACTGACCACGTACACCCGTACGACCCCCAACAAGAAGGAGACGCCCCATGGCTTCCAAGGAAGAGATCCTCGCCGGCCTCGCCGAGATCGTGAACGAGGAGACCGGCCTCGACACCGCCGACGTGCAGCCGGAGAAGTCCTTCACGGACGACCTGGACATCGACTCGATCTCGATGATGACCATCGTGGTCAACGCCGAGGACAAGTTCGGCGTGAAGATCCCGGACGAGGAGGTCAAGAACCTCAAGACCGTCCAGGACGCCGTCGACTTCATCGACAACGCCCAGGCCTGATCGGCCCCCGACGGCGGCGGGCCCGGCCCACCCCGTTCGCCCGTGCGGCGCCGGGGGCGCTCCAGCGCCCCCGGCCCCCGCGGCCCCACGACTTCCCGGCACGCGCCGCCGCGCACCCTCCACCGAGGCCCTGCGCCCCGTGTCGATGACCCCTCCGCCCGCCCCACCCGAGACCCCAGAGGCAGCAGACCCATGACCCGCACCGCAGTGATCACCGGCCTCGGCGCCACCACGCCCATCGGCGGCGACGTGCCCACCTTCTGGTCCAACGCCCTCAAGGGCGTCTCCGGGGCGCGCACCATGGAGCACGAGTGGGTGGCGGAGCTGGGCCTGCCCGTCACCTTCGCCGCCGAGCTCGCGGTGCCCACCGCGGACGTGCTCTCCAAGGTGGAGCAGAAGCGCCAGGACCCCGGCACCCAGATGGCCACCGTGGCCGCCCGCGAGGCGTGGCGGGACGCGGGCCTCGAGGGCGTAGAGCTCGACGGCGACCGCCTCGCCGTGGCCTTCGGCACCGGCATCGGCGGCGTGTGGACCCTCCTGGACGGCTGGGACACCCTGCGCGAGCGCGGCCCCCGCCGCGTCCTGCCGATGACCGTGCCCATGCTCATGCCCAACGGCGCCGCCGGCGCCCTCTCCCTCGAGTTCGGCGCCCGCGCCGGCGCCCGCACCGTGGTGTCCGCGTGCGCCGCAGGCACCGAGGCCCTTGAGACCGCGCTGCTGCTGATCCGCTCCGGCCAGGCCGACGTCGTGATCTGCGGCGCCTCCGAGGCCGCCGTGCACCCGCTGCCGATGGCCGCGTTCGCCGCCATGCAGGCACTGTCCAAGCGCAACGACGACCCGCAGGCCGCCTCCCGCCCCTACGACGTGGACCGGGACGGCTTCGTGCTCGGTGAGGGCGCCGGGGTCATGGTGGTGGAGTCCGAGGAGCACGCCCGCGCCCGCGGCGCCCGCGTGTACGCCGAGCTCGCCGGCACCGGCGTCACCTCCGACTCGCACCACATCACCGCCCCGGAACCCGAGGGCCTGGGCGCCACCCGCGCGATGCGCGCCGCCCTCAAGGCCGCCGGCCTCACCCCCCAGGACGTGTGCCACGTGAACGCGCACGCCACCTCCACCCCCAAGGGCGACGCCCCCGAGTACCTGGCCATGAAGGCCGTGTTCGGGGACCACCTGGACCAGGTGCAGGTCTCCGCCACCAAGTCCCAGACCGGCCACCTGCTGGGCGCCTCGGGCGCGATCGAGTCGATCCTCTCCGTGCTCGCCGTGCACCACGGCCAGGCGCCCGTGACGATCAACCTGGAGAACCAGGACCCGGAGATCCCGCTCAACGTGGTCACCGGGTCCCCCGCGCAGCTGCCCGAGGGCCCGCGCGTCGCCGTGAAGAACTCCTTCGGCTTCGGCGGGCACAACGCCGTGGCGGTCTTCCGCAGCGTCTGAGGTCGCCCGCTCGGCGCCGACGCGCCGGGAGACGACGGGAGGCCGGTCCCTGCGGGGCCGGCCTCTTGCGTCGTCGGCGGAGCGGGCGGGATGCCGGCCGCCGACGAGGGCGTCGTCGGCGGAGCGGGCGGGATGCCGGCCGCCGAAGAGGGCGTCGTCGGTCAGCCGACCCGGTGCAGCCAGCGCACGTTGGCGTCCGCGGCCGCGAGGCGGAACGGCTCGAGCTCCTCGTCCCAGGCCTCGCCCAGGGCGAGGGAGAGCTCGTGGAGCAGGACGGCGGGGTCCCCCGCGCCGGCCTCGTAGGCGTAGCGGATCCGGTCCTCGGAGACCATGGTGTTCCCGGAGACGTCCGTGGTGGCGTGGAAGATGCCGAGGTCCGGGGTGTGGGACCAGCGCGAGCCGTCGACGCCGGCCGAGGGCTCCTCGGTGATCTCGAAACGCAGGTGCGGCCAGCCGCGCAGCGCGGAGGCGAGCCGGGCGCCGGTGCCGGCGGGCGCGGTCCAGCGCAGCTCGGTGCGGTGCTGGCCGGGCGCGACCGGCTGGCCTTGCCACTCGACGGGGGTCTCGGGGCCGAGCACGGAGCTCAGCGCCCATTCCACGTGCGGGCACAGGGCGGTCGGCGCGGAGAGGATGTGGACCACGCCGCGGGTGGTGGTGCTGGTCATGGATTCCTCCGTCGGGGTGCGAGGCGGTGCGTCTTCCCCTACGACCACGTGACGCCGGCGGCGGAACCTCTCGTCATTGTGCATCAGGGTCCCGGGCCCGGCAACGATGTTGGGCGAGGCGTCGGCGTGTCGCGCCCGTGACGCCCGCGGGAGCACGGGGGACGACGACGGCGGAGCGGGGGACGACGACGGCGCCGGGTCTGTACCCCGGCGTGGGCCGAGGGTCCTCGGGGGGCGGGCCGTGGGCCGCTCAGGCGCGGGGGTGGGCCTGCCGGTAGCCCTCGCGGAGCCGATCGATGGACACGTGCGTGTAGACCTGGGTGGTGCGCAGGGACGAGTGCCCGAGCACCTCCTGGACGCTGCGCAGGTCCGCGCCGCCGTCGAGCAGGTGAGTGGCAGCGGTGTGCCGCAGGGCGTGCGGGCCACGGGCGGCGGTGTCCCCCAGCCCCTCGAGGGCCCGGTCGACGACGGCGCGCACCTGCCGGACGCCGAGGCGACCGCCGCGCACGCCGAGGAACAGGGCGGGCCCGGAGCCGTCCCGGGCCAGGCGCGGCCGACCGAGGCGCAGCCACGCGTCGAGGGCGCGGGCCGCGGGCGCGCCGTACGGGACGGTGCGCTGGCGGTCGCCCTTGCCCGTGAGCCGGGCGACGGCCCGGCCGGGCTCGAGGTCGTCCACGTCCAGGGCGGACAGCTCGGCCACGCGGGCGCCGGTGGCGTAGAGCAGCTCGAGCAGGGCGGCGTCCCGCAGGGCCAGCGCGTGGGCGGCGGGGTCGTCGCCGACCGCCGCCTCCTCGACGCGGGCCTGGGCGCCGGCGAGGAGCCGCTCGGCCTGCTGCTCCTGGAGCACGTGGGGCAGGGTGGCGGCGGGCCGCGGCGAGCGCAGCCGCAGCGCCGGGTCGTCCTCGCGCAGCCCCTCGCGGCGCAGCCAGCCGGTGAACGTGCGGACGGCGGCCACGCGGCGGGCGAGCGTGGTGCGGGCCAGGCCGGCGTCCGTCATCGCGGCCAGCCAGCCGCGCAGGTCCTCGACGTCGACCTCGGCGAACACGTCGGGCGCCACGGCGTCGGCATCGACGGCGGCATCCGAGGCCGCGGTTCCGGGGTGGCCGCCCCTCGTCCCCGACGCCACGTGGGCGACGAGGTCGCGCAGGTCCGTGGCGTAGGCCCGCACGGTCTGGGGGCTGCGGTTGCGCTCGTGCCGCAGGTGCTCCTCGAAGGCCTCGAGCCACGCGGCGTCCCGGGGCGAGGGCGCGAACGCCCGCGCGGCGGCGGGACGGGCGGAGGAGGACGACGAGGCCATCCCCCCACTCTGCCACCCCTCGGCCTCCACCCCTCGGCCTCCACCCCTCGGCCCCCGCTCTCCTGTCAGCCCCGCTCCCCCACGCACGCGCGACGTCGGCCGCTCAGGCCCGGCGCCATCGGTCGTCCACGCGCCGGGCCAGGCCCACCCGCTGCAGCCGGGACAGGGACGCCAGGACGGTCGGCAGGGCGAGGCCCGCGCTCACGGCGATCCGGTCCACGGGCACGGCCTGCCGCAGCGGCAGCGCCTCGTGGACGAGCGCCTCCTCCACGCTCAGCCCGTCCGTGACCCGCACGGGCGAGGCGGCGGAGGCGAGCGAGGAGGGCGCCGTGTTCTCACCCCCGGTGCCGCCCGGCCGCGGGGCGGGCGCGCCGCCGTCGAGCAGGGCCAGGGCCTCGGCCTTCGAGGTCACGAGCCGCGCCGGGGTCTCCTGGAGCAGGCGGTGGCAGCCGGCCGAGCTCGGCGAGGTGACGGGTCCGGGCACCGCGCCGACCTCCCGGCCCAGGCCGAACGCGTGGCCGGCGGTGTTCTGCGCGCCCGAGCGCCAGCGGGCCTCCACGACCAGCACGGCGCCCGCCAGCGCCGCGATCACACGGTTGCGCTGGAGGAACCGGTACCGCGTGGGGCTGGCCCCCGGCGGCATCTCCGAGACGAGGAGCCCGGCGGCCATGACCTCCCGGAGCAGGTCCTCGTGGCCCGCCGGGTAGAACCGGTCCAGGCCGCCGGCCAGCACGGCCACCGTCGGCGGCACCCGGTCCGACGCGCCGCCGGGCCCGTCGTGGCCGTCCGGATCCTCCGGCTCGACGGGCGCCGCCAGGGCGGCCCGGTGCGCGGCGCCGTCGATCCCGTACGCCCCGCCGGAGACCACGCACACGCCCTGCTGGACGGCGTGCGCGGCCAGGCGCGTGGTGACGGCGCGCCCGTAGGCGGTGGCCTCCCGGCTCCCGACCACGGCGAGCGCCCGTGACGCCGGCGGCAGCGTCCCCGGTCCGCGGAACCAGAGGCCGAGCGGGGCGGCCTCCCCGAGGTCGTCCAGGGCGGCGGGCCAGGCCTCGTCCTCGGGGACGAGCAGGCCGCCGCCGAGGCGGTGCAGCGCGACGAGGTCCCGCACCGGGTCCAGGCGGGCGGCGCGGGGCGCCCAGCGGTCCAGCCCGGCGGACCAGCGGCGTGCCAGGGTGTCCGGTGCGCCGGCGTGCTCGGCGAGCAGGTCCCGCTCCGCGGGCTGGATGGCCTCCCGGCCGGTGAGCAGGACGAGGGCCCGCTCGGGGCCGAGCGCGGCCACCGCGTGGACCGCGAGCGCGTCCCCGGGCTCGACGAGGCGGGTGAGCGCGGCGCGGGCGATCCGGGCGGCGTCGGGCCGCTGCGTGTCAGGTCGGTGCGCGTCCGGCCGCTGCGTGTCCGGCCGCTGCGCGGCGGCCGCGGGATGGTCGTGGGCGGCGGTGGCGGTCATGTCTCGTCCTCCTCCTGGTGGCGCAGGGTCAGCGCGACGTCGGTGTCCTCGGGGGCGGGCGTCTCGGCGCCGCGCAGGTCGGCCAGGGTCCAGGCGAGCCGGAGCACGCGGGCGTGGCCGCGGGTTCTCACTCGCGTCGAAGCCGGTGATCCAGGAGTGCACGTTGCCCGTGTCCCCCACCTCGGCCGTGCCCGACTTGGCCGCGATCCGCACCGTGTCCGACTGCACGGATCCCAGGATGCCG
>NZ_JANQCJ010000280.1:0-693 GCF_024723355.1 Micrococcus sp. HG099
CCTCTCCGCAGCCCGGGCGCGCACGGAGCAGCGCGCCGGCGCCGCCCGGCCGGCGTCGGAGGCCGCCGCGCACCCCGGGCACCGCGATCGCCTCCCTGGCTGCGCTGGCGGTCCTGGTCGTCCTCCTGCAGGCCGGCTTCCTGCGCGCTCGGCTGCGCGTCGAGGTCGACCGGGGCGGCGGTGGACGGTGGTGACCGACGATCGCGCGCAGGCCGAGCGCATCGCCGCGGACCTGCAGGCCGCCGGACTCACCTGAGCGAGAACGGCCCCACCCGCAGGCTCGTGAACGCCCCGATGTCGGCGGCCTCGCGCTCGGCGTCCTCGACGCGCAAGGGCGGCTGGTCGGCGTGCAGCTGCAGCACGAGGTCGCCCAGGGGCTCGCTCTCGGCCCCGCCGAGGGCCCCCGACCACTCGATCCGCACCTGCGCCGCGCCGCCCGCCGGGACCCGCAGGTCCGTGGCGACGGCCCCCTCGTCGCCGTGCTGGAACCCCTCGGTGAAGGGCAGCTGCTGGACCTCGGGGGTGAAGCGGTGGCCGTACGCGCCCCGGGCGCCGAGGCCGGGGTACCCGCGCAGGGAGCACGGCTCGGCGCCGGCGTTCGTGATCGTGATGGTCCCGTAGCGGTGCCCCAGGGCCGCGTCCTCGAAGACCAGCGCCGCGCGCACGTCCGCCGGCCCGCAGGCGCCCTCCCCG
>NZ_JANQCJ010000281.1:0-688 GCF_024723355.1 Micrococcus sp. HG099
GGCGGACCTGGCGGCCGCGCTCGAGCGGCTGCGGCCGCTGTGGGAGGACGGCGCCCTGGCCGGCGTCCACCTCGAGGGCCCGTTCCTCTCCCCCGCTCGCGCCGGCGCCCAGCACCCGGCCGCGCTGTGCGCGCCCGACTCGGCGGCCGGACGGCGGGTGCGCGAGCTGCTGCGGGCGCAGCCGCGCGGGTTCGTCCGCACCCTCACGATGGCCCCGGAGCTGCCGGGCGTCCGGGAGGTCGCCGCTGAGCTCGACGCCGCCGGGACGGTGCTCTGCCTGGGCCACACCGACGCCGGCCCCGCCGAGGTCGCCGCCGCCCTCGACTGGCCTCGGACGGGAGCCGCGGCCGCGCCGGTGGCCACCCACTTGTTCAACGGGATGCGGCCCTTCCACCACCGCGACCCCGGCCCCGTGCCCACGCTCCTCGCGGCGGCCCGGCGCGGCCGGCTGCGGCTCGAGCTGGTCGGCGACGGCGCCCACGTGGCCCCGGAGCTGATGGCGCTGATCCTGGAGGACGCCGACCTCGCGGCGCAGACCTGCCTGGTCTCGGACGCGATCGCCGCCACGGGGGCGCCGTGCGGCACCGTGCATCGCCTGGGTCCGGCGGTGGTGCACGCGGCGCCGGACGCGCCGCGCCTGGGCGAGCCGGCGGACTGCGGGCGGGGGGCGGAGGCCGCCGGCCCGGAG
>NZ_JANQCJ010000282.1:0-672 GCF_024723355.1 Micrococcus sp. HG099
AAGGAGATTAGCGGCGTGAGATCGTCGGCAGCGTCAGGTGTATATAAGAGACAGGTGTGGGGCGCCGGGGGCGGGAGCGGGGGAAACGGGGGAGTCCATGCGGACAGTGTCGCCGATCACACGGGGTGGAACGTGCGTCGGCCGGTCCGATGACGCGTCCGGCCCCGTCCCTAGACTAGCGAGCATGACCTCCCCGGACCGAGCCGCCCCGCCCGCGCCACCGACCCCGGCCGACGGCCCGGCCCCCGAGGCCCCCGCGGCCGACGAGGCCGCCCCCGCGCGTCGCCGCGTGCAGGCGGTCTCCCTGCGCCCCGAGGGCCTCAGCGAGGACGCGGTGGGTCGCGTCGCCGGGCTCCTGGCCGAGGCGTTCGCCGAGGACGAGTTCACCCTTGGCCTGCTGCCGGCCGACCGCCGCGCCGAGCGGCTCGCCCGGATGTTCGCCCTCAACGTCCACGACGCCCTGCGCCCCGCACGCGCCGCCGGCGGCGAGGCAGGGCCGCGTGGCGCCGTCGACGTCGCCCTCGACCCTGAGGACGGGACCCTGCTGGCCGCTGCCGTGTGGGACGGCCCGGACGCCCCGCGCGGGACCACCGTGCCCGGCGCGCTCGCGGCCCTGCCCGCCCGGCTGCGCGTGCACGGCCGCCGCACCTGGGATGCGGCCCGCACGGACGC
>NZ_JANQCJ010000283.1:0-655 GCF_024723355.1 Micrococcus sp. HG099
CACCTGGCCGGCGACGCCGCCGCCGCGCCGCGGCCCACCGGCCTGCCCGTCGGCCTGCACCTGATGGCGGTGGGCGCCGGGGCCGGGATCGCGGTGCACCTGCTGCTCACCACGGCCGTGACCGCCGTCCGCACCCTGCGGGCCCGGGCCCGCCACCGGGACGCCGTCGAGCTCGTGGCCACGGGCCCCGCCGACGCGGGCCGGTGGCCCGGCGGGGCGCGCGGGGCCCGCGAGCTGCCCGTCGACGACCCGCTGGCCTACTGCGTGCCCGGCTCCCCGCGCGGAGGGGAGGCCCTCACCGTCGTCTCAAGCGGCCTGCTGGCGCGCCTGTCGCCGGAGGAGCTGGACGCCGTCGTGGCCCACGAGCGGGCCCACCTCGACCAGCACCACGGCCTGCTGCGCCTGGCCTTCGCCGCGTGGGCGCGGGCGTGCGCGTGGCTGCCCACCGCCGAGACCGCGCGCCTGGCCGTGGTCCAGGTGACCGAGATGCTCGCCGACGACGCCGCCCTGCGCCGTGCCCCGGCGGACGTGCTCGTCCGGGCCCTCGCGCAGGCCGCCCCGGGCCCCGACGCCGGTCCGGCCGGCCAGACCGACGCGACCGGGCCGACCTCCGCGGGCCTCGGAGACCGGGCCGCGCGGCTGCTCACCCGGCCGG
>NZ_JANQCJ010000284.1:0-608 GCF_024723355.1 Micrococcus sp. HG099
GTCCGCGAGGTCCTGGAGGCCGTGGGCCTGCCGCACGCCGGCCGACGTCGGATCAAGGGGCTCTCGCTGGGCATGCGCCAGCGCGTCGGGCTGGCCGCCGCCCTGCTGGGCGAGCCCCGCCTGCTCGTGCTGGACGAGCCCCTCAACGGCCTGGACACGGACGCGATCCTCGCGCTGCGCTCCCTGCTGACCGACTACGCGGCCCGCGGCAACACCGTGCTGCTGTCCTCGCACCTGATGGCCGAGCTGGCGCGGGTGGTGGACCACGTGGTGATGATCCGCGGCGGCCGCCTCGTGGCCGCGGGCCCGCTGTCCGACTTCGAGTCCTCGGGCCGCACCCTCGAGGACGCCTACCTGCACCTCGTCCACGGCTGACCGCCGTCCGAACCCCCGCACCCGCCCTTCCCGCACCCCCGCGCCCCCGCGCCCTGCGCCCCTGACCCTGGAGACCCCCATGCAGACCGTCCTCGCCCCCTCGTCCCTGCCCGCCCCCGCCCCGCAGACCCTGCGCCACGTGCTCCGCGCCGAGGCCGGCCGCGCCGCCGGCCCGGGCGGGATGGTCGTGCCGTCCGTCGCCGCCGCGGCGCTCGGCACCGTCGCCGGCCTCG
>NZ_JANQCJ010000285.1:0-604 GCF_024723355.1 Micrococcus sp. HG099
CCCGAGGAGATCGACGCCGCCCGGGAGGACTCCCGCGCCCGCCGCTCCGACGCGGACCGCACCACCGTGCAGCCCGCCGCGTGCAAGGCACCCCTGACGGCACTGGACTTCTCCCCGATCTCCCTGGACGAGGGGGAGGCGACCCGCGTGGACGTCGGCGCGGACACCTTCACCGGCACCGGCACGGTGGAGGTCGCCCGCCTCACCGGCTCCGGTCGCCAGGAGGTCGAGCGCCACCTGCAGACCGTGAACGCCCTGCTCGCCGACTGCCGCGAGATGACCATGACGGTGCAGGACGGGGACGCGAGCGTGGACTACCGCCTCGCCGTCTCCGAGGCGCCACTGTCCGAGGGCACCCCGGCCCAGTCTGCCCTGGTGTGGGAGCGCTCCCTGGCCTCCGCGGACGGCCCCCAGCTCACCGCGCAGGTGCTCACCGCCGTCAGCGCCGACGCCGTGGTGATGGTCTCCTTCGTGGGCCAGCCCGAGGCCGGGCGCAAGGAGTTCACCCTGATCGCCGAGGAGATGCTGGCGGCCGCGCTCGCGGCCGGGTGAGCCGGACCGGCCACGCCGCGCCGCGCCGCGGCGCCGCGACCCGGGCAGCCCG
>NZ_JANQCJ010000286.1:0-603 GCF_024723355.1 Micrococcus sp. HG099
GGATGAGCCCGGGGCGGCCTGGGCGTGCACGAGGTCGGCGCCCTCGGCGAGCACGCGCTCCCGCGCCGCCGGGGCGGGCGCCCGACGCAGCACGCCGGCCGGGTGGGGGTCGCCGAGCACGGTCACGGCGGCGTGGACGCGCTCCCCCGTGCCCAGGTCCCCGCCGGCCACCCGGCATCCCGGGGCGCCGAGACGGTCGACGGCGCCCACCACGCCCGCGGCGAAGGAGCGCACCCAGGCCAGGGGCGTCGTCGGGGGCAGAGTGAGGGCGGTGACGAGCGCGGAGGCGGTGCCGCCCATCGCGTTGACGTCGGAGAGGTTCTGCGCGACGGCCTTCCAGCCGGCGTCGTGGCCGCGGGTGCGCACGCCGGCGGGCCAGCGGTGCAGGAAGTCCGTGCCCTCGCCCATCGCGTCCGTGGAGACGAGCGTGCCACCGCGCGGGGCGGGGACGAGGGCGGCGTCGTCGCCCGGGGCCACGGTGCCGGGCGGCCAGTGCCCGGGCCGCACGGCCGGGGCCAGCCCGTCCAGGACCACGCGCAGCAGCTGCGCCTCGGTCACCTCGCCGACGGTCCTCCCGTCGGCGGGCCGCCCGCCCGCCGGGGT
>NZ_JANQCJ010000287.1:0-598 GCF_024723355.1 Micrococcus sp. HG099
CGCTCACGGGGACCTCGGAGGCCCCGGCGTCCCACTGTCCGCCGCGGGCGCCGGCGTCCATGGCCTCGTTGGAGAGCCGGTCGGCGTCCTTGTTGCGGTTGCGCGGGATCCACTCGTAGGTGACGCGGCCGGCGGGCAGCACGGCCCGGGCCTCGGCGGCGAGCCGGCGCATGTCCTCGTGCTTGATCTTCCAGCGCCCGGACATCTGCTCCACCACGAGCTTGGAGTCCATGAGCACGTGCACGCGGGCCTCGGGGTCCAGGTCGCGGGCCATCCGCAGCCCGGCCACGAGGCCGGAGTACTCGGCCACGTTGTTGGACGCCCTGCCCAGCGGGGCGGCGTCGGTCATCAGGATCTCGCCGGTGTCCGGGTCGCGCACGAGCGCCCCGTACCCGGCCACGCCGGGGTTGCCGCGCGAGCCGCCGTCGGCCTCCACCTGCAGGACTCGTCCGCTCACCGTGGGCCTCCTCATGGTCGTGGGCCGGGGGTGCGCTCCGGCGTCCGTGGTCCGCGCCCGGGCGGCGCGGCCCACCACTCTACCGACCGCTCAGGGGGCCTTCCGGCAGCTCCGCGGGGCCGGCCGGCCGCGGCCCCCGCC
>NZ_JANQCJ010000288.1:0-589 GCF_024723355.1 Micrococcus sp. HG099
GCCCGTGAGCGCGTACCAGCCCAGGGCCGCCCAGGCGTGCACGTCGGCCTCCGGGCCCACCGCCGGCGCGGTGCCTGGGGCGAGGGCGTGCGCCTCGACGGCGGCGAGCACCTCCGGGGCCGCGAAGCCGGGCGTCCCGCCGGCCCCCTGGGCGCCGCCCACGATCCGGGCCACCCCCAGGTCGGCCAGCGCCGGGCTCCCGTCCACCCCGAAGAGCACGTTCGCCGGGGAGACGTCCCCGTGGACCACCCCGTGCTCGTGCAGGCATGCCAGCGCCTGCGCCAGCGGCACCAGCACGGTCACGGCCTGCCCGGGCGTGAGCGGCCCCGCGCGCTGCACCATCTCCTGCAGGGAGCCCGCCGGGCGGTGCTCGCTGAGCACGCCGAGGCCGCGGTCCGTGTCCACGGCCCCGAGCACGCGGAGCAGGTGCGGATGCTCCACCCGCCCGGCCTGCGCCTCGGCCGCCAGGGCGTCCGGGTCCGCCCCGGGCCTCGGCGCCTTGAGCGCGGCCCGGGCGCCAGCGCCGTCCTCCACCAGCCACACCTCCGCCTGGGCGCCCTCCCCGAGCCGCCGGACCGCCTCCCAGCCC
>NZ_JANQCJ010000289.1:0-581 GCF_024723355.1 Micrococcus sp. HG099
CGCGCCCACCGCGCGGCCTGGCGGCGGGCGGCCTCGGCCACCCGGGCGGCGACCTGCGCGGAGGTCTCGGCGGCCGGGGTGCCGGCGAGCTGGCGGGCCTCCACGGGGCGCACGGTCACCTGCAGGTCAACCCGGTCCAGCAGGGGGCCGGAGAGGCGCTGGCCGTAGCGGCGGCGCTCGATGACGCTGCACCGGCACTCCACGCCGTTGCCGCCGCCCTTGCCGCACGGGCAGGGGTTGGCGGCGAGCACGAGCTGGAACCGGGCCGGGTAGGCCACGGTGCCGCGCGCCCGGTGCAGCAGCACCTCCCCGGACTCCAGGGGCTGGCGCAGGGACTCCAGGGCGCGCCGTTCGAACTCGGGGGCCTCGTCCAGGAAGAGGACGCCGCCGTGGGCGAGGGAGACGGCACCGGGGCGGGCCAGGTTGGCCCCGCCGCCCACCAGCGCGGCCATGGACGCCGAATGGTGGGGCGCCTCGAACGGCGGCGTGCGGTCCAGGTCGCCCGCCGCGCGGGTGCCCGCCGAGCCCTGCCCGACGCCGCGCCGGGCGAGGGCGTCCGCGCCGCGCAGGGAGCGCAGGGC